>JBJTOP010000041.1:0-4429 GCA_046074645.1 Planctomycetaceae bacterium
AGCAGCAGCAGCGGCCAGGAAAGAACTTGAAGAATTCCTTGCCCAAAACGCCGAGCTGCAAGCCAGCCTTGACCCCAAACAACAGGAGCTGCAAACCGTTCAGCAGGATCGCCGTGGGCTGGACGGCGATCAGCTGCGACAACGCGAAACCCAGCTTCAGGCAAATCAGCTTTGCCTGAGCCGACTGCAGAGTCAGCTGGAAAATCGCCGTGAAATCGAGCACAGTCTGCAGCAGCTTCGGGATGACCTTGTAAAGGAGCAGACGACTCAGAGAAAAGACGAGCAGGAGATCGAAACGCTGCGGCCTCAGGAATCTGCAGCGGACATTAAACGACGCGCCAGCGAACTTGCCGTGACTCAGCTCAGCAATGCCTTCGACGATCATGCGAAACGCCTCAGAACCACGCTGCAGCCCGGACAGAAATGTCCGGTCTGTGGAGCGACGGAACATCCTTTCACAACCGATCCATCAGACCTTGAAACCCGTGTTCTGCAGGCGGCGAAACACAAATTTGAGGAGGAGCAGATAGCACACCGGAAGCTGAAAGATCAGCTCGACCATCTCAGAATCGCTGTGGAGTTACGGAAGACTCAGCTGAGCAAACTTCAGCAGCAAGTCAGCGTCAAAGAGGCCGAATTGGAACGATTTCAGTTTGATAATAACGACCACACCACAGTAGCTGAGATTCTCGCTCTGCCCATGGAAAGTCGCATCGAAAAGACTTCAGAGTTACTCAACCAAATCTCGGAGGAACGCCAGCAGCTGACCGAACGCATCACAATTATCAACAACCTTGACCAGCAGATCAGGACTCTGCAGCACGATTGCGGTCAGCTGCAGGAAGAGCTGCAGGCTCGCTCCCAGGAACAACTTAAACTCTCCAACGCAGCCAGCGCCGCCACACAACATTCTGAAAACCAAAATGCTGTCCTGCAGGAACGAAATCAGAGTCGCGACCAAGTGGAGCAGCTTCTGGCAGAGTTCTGGCAGAAGCTGCCAATGGCTCGTCCGGAATTCGAGGCGGACCCAGAGGTATTCTGTCGTCAGCTGAACGAAAAATTCGTGCGGATTCAGGAATTGCAGAATCAATTGGCCGAAGCCAAACAGAAACTCCACACCCTTGAATCCCAGAAACCTCAGGTCTCTAAAGACTTTCAGCTTGCCGCTGCTGAACTGCAACAACGAACAGACGACTTCAACAAGGCTCAGGAAAAGCTCGCTGACCTCCATCGACAGCTCCACGAACTGCTCGGGGAGCGGACCGTGGAGGAATTCGAACAGGAAATCAAGAACCGTGAAAAATCCGCGCGGGAAAAGCTTGACAATGCTAAAAACGAGCGAATTGAGGCCGAAAAGCAGCTGACAGCAGCCACGACGCATAACGACGCGATGCAGAAACTACTCATCGCCGCGAGGCAACACGAAGACGCCGCTCGCAGCAACCTGAACCGCTGGCTCGCAGAGTTCTCACCACAGCTGGGCTCGGACGAAGCACTCACCGAACTGCAGCAGCTACTCAATCGCGACAGCAACTGGATTCAGCGCGAACGCGATGCCCTTGATCTGCTCGCAGGGAACGTCAGTACAGCGAAAGGTCACACCGAATCCTGTCAGCAGCGTCTCGATGAACTGATGCGGCAGCGCACTGATGATCGGGAAGAAGTCGCCGTTTGCCTGGCCATCGAGTCGCAGCAGCAAATCGTCAGGAATGCCGAGGCTGTAAAGCAGGAAGCCGCGCGAGTGCTGACGAATGACGAAGAAACGATTGGAAAAAATGCCGAACTCGAGCGGCGAATTGGGGCGGCATCCGAGCAGGCGGAACCGTGGCGGAAACTCAGTGATCTCATCGGTTCCGCCGACGGCAAAAAATTCACGCTGATGGCCCAGCGATACACACTGGATCTGCTGCTGCAGCACGCCAACGTCCAGCTCAGGGAACTCGCCCGCCGCTACCGCCTTGAACGACTCGGCGATTCCCTGAACCTTGGCGTTATCGATCAGGACCTTTGCGACGAGCTCCGCAGTGTGCATTCCCTTTCCGGCGGTGAAACCTTCCTCGTCTCGCTCGCCCTCGCCCTCGGACTTGCGTCCCTCACCTCCAGCCGACTCCGCATCGAATCCCTGTTCATCGACGAAGGCTTCGGCAGCCTCGATGAAGACACTCTGGAAACAGCCATGAACGCCCTGAATCATCTTCAAAGCCAGGGCCGCAAGGTCGGCATCATCACACACGTCGAACGCATGCAGGATGCCATCACTACCCAAATCCACGTCCGCCGCGGCCCCGGCGGAACTTCGCGAATTGTGCTGCCACGAACAGTCGAGGGAACACGGGAATGAAGAGACAGAGCCGGTCACGCTCCTCGTATCAACCCCCCCCGCATCCCTCGACCGTCGTGCAGCCGAACAGCTCCTTACTGCAACGAAACCGTGCCCATCTGATATAAGCCACTGGGTTCAGCGATCATATACACACCTGACAGTCCGGCGGATGTCAGGCGGAGCGTCATGTGGAACGGTCGAGTGGTTCCAAATGGAAATCCGGAACCGTCATCTCCCAATTGAAGTTCGCCGGCGCAGATCACGCTGTATTCCCCTTCAGAGGTTTGAAGCACAGCCTGCACGGGTATGGAAAAACGCCCAAATAACCGACGCTCCCCAAATCGCCCGTTCATGAACTTCTGGCCAGCCACTGTCTTCAGGCTGAATTTTGCCGTGTCAGAACTGGCCACCGTCAGGTTTGTGACCAAACCGTTCCACGTTCCATCCGGGATGACGTCCGCCGATACCTGGATCGGAAACTGAGAGTTGCTGAGTGATGTACCGGAATTGCCAGTTTCAGTTTTTCGTCCCGGGAGCATCACTACCGGCGGTCCTGCGCCAGCCGGAATCTGCGGCAACGCCACGGGTGACTTCAGATTTCCATCATCCTGTGCCATCACAGGAAGCTCAAAAACCAGCACTGCCAGAACCAGCAGGCACATCTGCGTCATCTGAGTTTTCATCTTTCGTTCTCCGGGATTCGGACCAGCCCTCGCGGCGGCCACATTCTGAAAAGTGCTGCACACAACACGCGTGCGGCGATAATTGAAGGACGCATTCACGTCTGACAAATTCAGCCGGAAAACGTCATTTCGAATGAAAACTTTGCAATGACCACCACCCTCCCCTCCTGGAAAACTGCCTCGCAGACCGGTAAACTGCGGACGCGGATGTCTCACGACAGGTGATTTCAGGGAGTCCCGGTGATGTTGATGCGAAGGCTGTCTCAACAGCCAGCCCCTGAGGCGACCGCTGATGCGGACGCGCTTCGAGCCCGGCAGCTTGCGGAACCTGACATGTACTTGCAGGACGCTCGAACGGGTACTTAAAAAGCCCTGAAAATGCGTCCCCAAATTGAGCTGCATACAGTCGTTGATAACGACTTCCCGAAAAATCCAGAAAAACAGCCTCCCGAAGTATCAGACGGCCGGGCAAAGGACTCTCCATAGAATCCTGCCGAGGTCAGTACTTTGGACCGGGGGCTGTCCCGAATTCAAAACAATGCGGCCCATTCCCGGAAGTCTTCACCGAGTGAAGTCCGCTGCAGCCATGAACCACAGGCGGACAGGCGGCGGCCCTGCGGGCGCAGTCTGGACTGCAGCTCACGAGCCAACTCGGCACTGGTCGGCATCGCTGACATCATCGAGGCGGTGTTGAGCACCAGTTCCTGACCGTCGGTCTCTTCCAGAACTGCCAGAACTTCTTCGCGAGCCAGGGAAAGGTGTTCAGGGCTGCACTGCGGAAACCTCACCTCCGTCACATGAGGCCCCAGATCCTGCATTACAAACGAACCAATCGACGTGGATCTGACTGACATCGACATCTTGCCATCCTTCCTTTGCAAACTGCCTTCGCAAACTGGAAAACACGTCTGTTCCACTGAACAAGACGTTGGCAGTGCCGAGGAATTCAGGAAAAAATGGCGTCAACTGGTATGATCATCCGGACTCTCTCGCAGTCTCGCTGCTGTTCGTTCAAGGAACCGCGGCAGCAAGCTCCTGACAAATACGCTGTTTCGCAGACCGCACCATGCCGTTTTCACGCTGACAATCAGCCAGTTCCACGCTGCCGGGATGCGTTCCTGTATCAGTCGGCTGCGTGCAGCTCGGAACATCATCTGGATGGCATCATCCAGCAGTCGCAGAGCCGGGATATGTCGGAGTCCTGACTGTCGGATCAGATGCGGCAGTGCTCTCCACCGCTGTCGCAGTCGCCTGAGCGCTGCGGGAATAACAACCGAAACCAGACGCGATTCCCGCAGCGTGCAATATGCGGCGAAGGTCCTCATGCAGCCCTTTCGCCACCACACAGGAATCTGCTCCTGCAAAAGTCTGCTGGCAAGCAGTCTTCGCCAGCCCACGACAGCGTGCGCACAGGCAGTGGCAG
>JBJTOP010000042.1:0-6813 GCA_046074645.1 Planctomycetaceae bacterium
GGAGGCATTTTCCCCCTTCTTCCCAGGACGGGGGGGGGGTTGGGGGGGGGGGGGTAAAAACGCGCCTGCCACACGCAGCACGGACAGTGCAGAAGGATGCTGGAGTCACAGTGTCCAGGAAGTGTTGACGAGGGGGCTGGCAATGTTCTTTGACCCCTCCCCCCCGTCCCCTCTCCCCTCGAAGGGGAGAGGGGGGATTGTGGGCGATTTTCGCGAGGATAGAGAGAACTTCAACGCCATTGGGCTGCCGCCATGCGGCTGGAATCGTGGGCAATTGCTTACAACGCGGACCAGCGTTCGGTGGCTCGGCAGGAGCCTCGGCCTCCCGGGTCTTTGCATACCTGTGCACAGGATTCCAGAGAATTTCAGGGCGACTGAGGATAAGCCGGTGATGTTTGAGGCATTTTTTTGCGAGTTGAACGTGGCGGGAATGGGTGTTTGGCGGTCGGATTTTGCCGAATTTTCCGGTTGCGCCGGTTTGCACGGCGTCGGCTTTCAACTTTCAACCGCTTGCGGGATTCGCAAGCATTTTCACGTGCGTTCGCCCACCACCTTGAATAGCATGCGACAGAGGGTGGCTAAATTACCATTCCTAATGCTGTTCCATCCATACACTGCATACATAACCGGGAACATTCCTGATGACAACCATCAATTCCATCTCTGCAGGCACTGGCGTTCCAACCGACTTTCTTCCCTGGGTGCACCCCAAAAAGCGCCTTTGTATCGACGTTCCGGCGGGCTGGCACTGCCATCGCCAACCCGGTGAAGATCTCATGCTGCAGCTTCAGTTTCATCCCGTGGACGACCGGCGGACGTCCTTCACCGTTGCCGGGGTCTCTCACGGAATTTCAATTCGTTCTCCGGACGACTACCGCAAGGCCTTCGAAAGCCTGCTCCGTTCACTCCACGCAAGCAGCTCCATAAGCGGCCGGGTCAACAGCTCTGCCGCTCAACCGCAGGTCGCGCTCAACATGCAATACCCGGCATTCACATATCAAGGCCACAGCGGCAGTCCTTCGTGGGCTTTTGTTTCCAATGACTCGTTCATCAGCCTCGGCGGCAACTGTCGCGCCGAACAGGTGGCGGCTTTTCGGCCCATTTTCGAACAGATGGCATCGTCGTTCCGCATCGCCGACTCCCTCGACGGTCGCCTCTCAGTGCTCAGAGCGCAGGTTTTCAACGAGTTTACTCGCAGCCACCCCACCGCCGGCTGTTGCCGCAGGGGCAACCAGCTCAACCTTGGTCCGATGCAGATCTTCGTCGAAAACCTGATGTCTCAAATCGACGCGGAACCTCAAAAGCGTCAGCGGCTGATCCAGCAATTTGTTCGCACAATGCTCAAGGTTTCCCAACAGTCTCAAACGCTCGGTCATGAAACATGGCAGTCCGTTCAAAAGTTGGTGTATCCGCAGATTCGCCCGGCGGCATTCATCAATGCGGCACTCCACGCACAGCCCGGCCCCGACCAACCCCGCCCGATGATGTCCCGTCAACAGCAGCTCGCCGCGGCCCCATGGCTGGCAGATCTTGTAATCTGCTACGCGATCGATGCTCCCGATACTCTCCGCTTCGTGCTCAATTCCGACCTCGAACGCTGGAACATGGACCAGCAGGCCCTGCATACTCAGGCAATGTTCAACCTGCGGCAAATCAGTGGACTCAAACTGACCGGGGCAACAGCCGCCGACGGCAAGTTCAGCTTTGCCATTCCGGGCGACGGGCAGATTCCCGTCAAGTCCACATGGCTGCTCCATCCGCTGCTGTTCCGCCACCTCCAGCCCCATCTCAGTGGCCCGATCCTTGCCGCAGTTCCCGGCCGCGATACGCTCATGTTTTTCTCCGGCGGCGATCTCGACCGTCAACAGCTCAAAGGCACCATCGGCAAAAGCTACCAATCCAGTCACCACCCCATTTCCGACCGTCTCTTCCAGATCACCCCGGACGGAATTGTGCTCGCCTGACGGCCCTCCAGGAAGATCTGTTGCCTTCGTCACTTTTTTGCTATCCTTCCCCCACAAAGATTCTTGTGTGTTGTGCCACGGACGGCGACTCAACGAATGGAACACTCGTTTTCCCAACATTCTGATTCACAAACGCCCGCCTGGCTGCTCCTGGGTATCTGCGGCGCGGGCATGCGCAGCTTCGCCCAGCACCTCCATGCCGTCGGCATTCGCGTGATCGGGGCTGACCGCGATCACCACGCCCTGCACCTGCTCTCGCTCTCATCCAACCTCCCCCTCACTCTGCTCGACTGGTCCGCCGTCCAGCGCGGGCTGACGCCGGCGGTTTCCACCGTTGTGCATTCCATCGCGGTGCCCTCGGACGGGCCGGAACTCACCGCACTCCGTCGCCGCGGCCTTTCTGTGCTCAGCCTTCCCCAGGCAATCGCTCTTCAATTTTCCAGCATCCCGCAACTCTGCATCGCGGGAACTCACGGAAAATCCACTACCACTGGAATGCTCTGGTGGATCCTGCACCATGCCGGCCGGTCCACCGCCCGCTACGTCGGCGCAGAATTTCAACAGTCCGACGCACTTCCCGCCAGCGAATTTCCCGGCCTGCATCCTGCAAACCCAGGATTCACATCAGCCGTACTTGAGGCCTGCGAATACCGCGACTCCTTTCTCACCCTGCAGCCATCTCTGTGTGTACTCACCGGTATCGAGTCCGATCACTTCGACTGGTTTACCACGCCAGGCGCTGCCGCAGCGTCTTTCAAGGGCTTTCTTGGCCGCGTGCAGCCGGGCGGTGCGTTGATTCATTCGGCAGATTGTCCCATTTCCCGCCACTTGGCGGCTCGCTACAGGACAGGTCCAGCGATTTCATGGTCCACCGCCACGCGGGGCGCTGACTGGCAGCTGATCGTGCATCCTGCGCGGGCCGGCAGTCTCACGTCCTCCGCCCAGCTCCTCCCGGTCCACGGTGGACGTCCCATCGATCTGCGGCTGCGGATTCCCGGCGACCATAATCTCATGAACGCGACTGCCGCCGTTCTGGCTGCGATGCAGCAGGGCATTGCCCCGGAGGACGCTGCCCGGCTGCTGACTTCATTTCCGGGTATGCGGCGTCGTTTTGAGCATCGCGGCACGTGGCGGGGGGCTGATCTGATTGACGATTACGCTCATCACCCGACAGCCGTTTCGGTCACCCTGAAAACGGTTCGGCAGGTTTACCCCGGGCGTCGGGTACTGGCGGTTTTCGAACCGCATCAGATCAGCCGTACTCAGCGACTGCTGTCGGACTTTGCTGCCGCTTTGGCGATTGCCGATGATGTCCTCGTGGTTCCTGTGCTCGCCGCTCGCGAATCTGCCTCCATGGCCACTCGAACCGAACTTTCCCGGGAGCTCGTCCGGCAGATTTGTAGTATCGGGGGCCGCGCAAAGCTGGTCGGGGATCTTGACCAGGTGCCTCAAAAATTGGACGATGCGGTTCATTCGGGCGATCTTCTCATCACTATGGGTGCAGGCAGGACAAATCTGATTCATGACGAAATCCATCGAACAATTCAACGAGATTCTGCAGCGTGATGTATCGCTGGCGGACCTGACATGGTTGCGGACAGGCGGCCCGGCCGACTATCTGCTGACCCCCAGAACCGAATCAGAACTGCTGGCTGTCGTCTCCGCCTGTCGATCTGACGGTCTGGCCATCCACATTCTGGGCTGCGGTTCCAATCTGCTTGTCCGGGATGCCGGTGTCCGTGGGGCCGTTATTCGCATCGCGCAGCCGCTTCTTTCAGAGATTCGGATTGACGGCACTTCTGTTGAAGCGGGTGCTGCAGTGCTGCTGTCTTCGGTGATCACAGAGGTGACGCGTGCAGGTCTTGGTGGCGTGGAGCATCTGGTTGGTATTCCCGGGACAATCGGTGGAGCGGTCGTGGGCAACAGCGGCGGCCGCAGCGGAGACATCGGCCAGCTGATCCGCTCGGTCCGCGTTCTCACACAGGCCGGTGAGGTTGCGATTCGTCGGGGTGACGAGCTTTCGTTTTCCTACCGTCGCAGCAGCATTCAGGATCTGGTGCTGCTTTCCGCAGAACTTGCTCTGCACCGGGACGACACCGAAGAACTCATGAAGCGAATGCGGAAGAACTGGATCATGAAGCGGTCGACACAGCCGCTCGCTGACCAGTCGGCCGGCTGCATCTTTCGCAACCCGCGTGGCCTGAGTGCGGGCGCTTTGATCGAGCAGTGCGGCCTGAAGAACGCCTCTGTGGGCAAAGCCCGAATCAGCGATCGTCACGCGAACTTCATCGTCACGGAGCCTGGCGCCACCAGTGCCGACATTGAACTGCTCATCGCCCGGGTGCAGTCTGTGGTCGCCACGAAGTACTCTGTTGAGCTGGAGCTGGAGATACAGGTGTGGTAAGCAGCAAAGCAGGGAGGCATCTGTGAGCGGTTCCGGCTCATCCCGACGTTTCGGACTGCTGCGAATTCTGCTTCTTGCCGGTGGAGCGTCCGCGGAGCGTGAAATCAGCGAGGAGAGCGGACGTGCAGTTGCACAGATGCTGCAGCGCCGCGGACATCTGGTACGGCTTCACGACCCTGCGGCGGCGCCGCTGTCCGCGGTCGAGGACATTGATGTGATCTTCCCATTGCTGCACGGTGCAGGGGGCGAAGACGGCACGCTGCAGAGAGAGCTGGAACGCGGCGGAATCCCATGGATTGGCAGTTCTGCGAAGGCATCGGCGCTGACATTCAGCAAATCGGCCACTCGACTGATGCTCAGTTCAGCAGGTTTACCAGTGGCGTCCGGATTTACCGCCCGCGCCGACGAGGATTCTCTGACCACCATGCAGTCTGCTCTTCCGATCGGCCTGCCACTGGTGGTTAAACCATCGGAGCAGGGGTCCAGCATTGGCATCACGATTGTCCATGCGTGGAGAGACTTTCCGGCAGCTCTTGAAACCGCATTTCGCTGGGGTTGTGAGGCGATCGTTGAACGCTGGATCCCCGGCCGCGAAATCACGGTCCCGGTGATTGACGGTCAGCTGTTCCCTGCGGTTGAGATTCTGCCTGGCCGCTCGTGGTATGACTACGACGCAAAATACCGCGACGATCGAACTCAGTACCAGACAAATCCCGAAGGCCTCCCTGAAGCGCTCTTTTCCGCCGTGCAGCGGGCGATCACGGTGTGCGGTGTTTCGGCTATCAGCCGCACTGATTTGCGGCTGGAACCTGACGGTCGCTTCAGCATCCTTGAAATCAACACGATCCCCGGCATGACCTCACACAGCCTCGTCCCCATGTCTATAGCGGCAGCCGGGCGGGACCCTGGTGAACTGCTGGAAGAGCTGTTATGGCGGCGTCTTGAAAACGCGTCGTCAGGAGCAGCGGCGTGATGCGTCTGCGGACCATTCGGCACTTTGCCGAATACACCATCTTTCTGGCTCTGATCGGAGTTGTCCGCAGGCTTCCTGTGTGGGCCTCGGCAGCCTTGTCCTCGGGACTTGCCTGGACGCTCCTGCACCTGCTCCCACGCAGACTCAGTCGCTTCGACGTCGCGAGTGCCAACCTGCGAATCGCCTTTGGCGAAGACATCGCTGAAGCGAGAATTGAGCAGATCGTTCGGGGAATGTGGACGCATTTGTTTCGGATGATCACAGAGATGGTCCAGCTGCCTGGCCGATTTTCACTGGAGACCTGCGCTGAGATTCTGCAGTTTGAAAAGCGAAACGAGTGTGTTCGGGCGTTGTTGTCGGACCGCCCGGTGCTGCTTCTGGGAGGCCACTTTGGCAATTGGGAAATCAGTCTCCACACCTTTGGAGAATTCGGCTTTCCGATGGGTGTTGTGGCGCGGGATCTGGATAATCCCTGGCTGCAGGGGTGGTTTCTGCGATACCGGCAGTCCAGTGGTCATCGCGTGTTATCCAAGTCCGGAGCTGGTCCGGAGCTGGCGGAGCGACTGTCCGCGGGTGGCATGGTTTCGCTGCTGTGCGATCAGGACGCGGGGCGAAGCGGAGTGTTCGTGGATTTCTTCGGGCATCCGGCATCGACATTCAAATCCATCGCGCTGCTGGCGCTGCAGTTCAATGCCTTGATCATCGTCGGCGGCGCCTGGCGACTCCCCGCGAATGCTCAGAAAGGAGCCAGCTGGGTTCGCTTTTGTCTCACGACAGAGGAGATCATCGATCCGCAGGATTTTCAGTCCGCGAATGCCGTGGAGCAGATCACACAGCGTTACACAACTGCCCTTGAAGCCCTGATTCGTCGCGCTCCGGAACAGTACTTCTGGGTACATCGCCGCTGGAAAACGCCTCCCGGCCCCCGACGTCGGAAATCTGAGGCGGCCGTTCAATCGCGATGACCGCAGACCCAAAAAAATCGCAGGGGCCACGGCACGCAACCGGTCCCCAACGCGGTGAGACGGACTTCCAGTCCGTCGGTTCCGGCGTGCGGCCGATGTCAATCGACCGATGACGCACCTGGCAGGAACTTCGGCCGACGACCCGGCGGGACGTTATGGGACGTTATGGGACGCATGGGACGTATGGGGCGAATGGGACTGATGACAACCGGAAGTCGCAGGGGCTACGGCACGCAACCGGTCCCCGACGCGGTACGACGGACTTCCAGTCCGTCGCCCCCGTTACAACTGTTCAGGTGCCATGTACCTGACAGGCCATTTACCCGACAGACCGCTGCAGCTCGCGGACTGCCGACCTCCGACTCGCCGGTCGTATAAGACTTTTCTGTGGGCCGCGGCGCTGCACAATCGCAACAACCGATACAACCGACACCATAGCCTGAATTCGACCTGCCTCCAGTCCGATTTTTCTGGAATGAGTACCGCATGTCGATCATCATGCGTGCA
>JBJTOP010000043.1:0-4898 GCA_046074645.1 Planctomycetaceae bacterium
CTTCCGATGGCAACGGGTGTGATTGAAGGCGCCTGTCGCTATCTTGTCAAAGACCGCCTTGAGCGAACCAGCGGGCGCTGGTCCGCCAGCGGCGCTCAAGCGATGCTCAGTCTCAGATGTCTGAAAGCTCCCAACGTCTGGGACGAATTCCAACAGCAGTTACACAACGCAACTCCCCTCAAGGCGTGACCGCCGCAAGTGCGATCACACTCCATCTGATTTTCTCCGGCCAGGTGTAGTTGAGGAGGGGGACCGCTTTGAAACAGCCAGTGATCAGACAGTGTTGAATGAGATCCAGGAGCAGGCCAGATTGCCCGTTGATGCCTGCCGCTGCGCGACCGGGCAACCGAAAACCAGATTCACCCGAGAGCCTCTTCGGAGGTCCACGTTCCGATTGACGACACCGAAGCCCACAAGTTCAGATTGAGTTTTGAACATTGAGCTTTGGGACAGAAGGAAAGACCAGCAGTCCGAATCTGGACGTCGTTCTGTCGGCTACGGGAACCTGCCCCCGCCGTCTGATGTTGCACGTGGTTCAACGCGTCGAGTGCGGAGCATGTACTCAGCGACGATGGCGTTAGGTACCCACGAGAGCCAGGCCAGTGCCGGATAGAAGTCCTCGAAGGGCCATCCGAGTGCAAGACCCAGCCCGAGGTAGAACCGGAGCGTCACGGCGGCCAGAGCCAGCGCAAAACTCCGGACCATCCACCGTCTATGGGCCGCCCACTCCCGCCGAACTGCAAATCGGTAGCCCTGCACGCCGGTGTTCAGCCAGACCAATGCCAACAGGCCGAAGCCGGCTGTCGAGACAGCCCCGCCGAAAGCGAAGCAGGACATATACAACCCGGAGACACCTCCGACTCCAACGCCGATCAGCAAATAGGTCCGCCCGAGCCATCTGTGGAGACGTGGCCGGTTCGCCCGCAAGTTCCGGATGAACTGCAACGGCCCCACTGACAAAGCAACCGCTGCGGCAAACACATGAGAGTATATGCCAAGTTTTTGGAGCTCGAACGTCTGTCGCACTTGGGGGTGTAAAGCAGAACTCAGTGGGTGGAAGCCGTAGGCGATCAGAGCGTATCCGGCGATAACCCATGACAGCACACAGATCAACACAAATCCAAAACGCCGCATCCGTCTGCTCCTGCCGAAATCATGGCCCGCGAGGATCCGAGGCTCGCCGTCGAATGCTCAGGCTCAGCAGCCCCGTTTCAAAAGCACGCAGCATACAACAGATATCCCGCCCGCCTGTATACGTGTCGCCATTCCAACGGTCATTTCACCGGGCTCCCCGGTATTGTGCTCGACAGATGATTCCGATTGTTCCGCTGAATCGGCGGTTCGGGGGGCTGCCAGCCGCCTGGTGAATTGACAACGACGACAGGTTTGCCCTGGTTGTCATGCACGCGCAGGTTGTCGGCCACCGTGCCGTTTTTTGAGAACCGCCAGCAATGAATCGCCTGCCCGTCGCTCTTGATGACGTTGTCGAGCACTTCGTAACCGTCCAGGTTGAAGTTCGGCTCGATCGCGGTCAGGCCGGTTTCCATGTAGTTGGAATTGCACTTCACATTTCGCAGCCGGCCTCGGTGTGACGGGTGGCCGAGCAGATAGGCGGCACCCGACGGATTGAGCGTGCGGGTCCGCTCGATGGTGATGTTCTCGGCGTCGAACGACTCACCGCCCTCGGTCCTGCCACCCGGCATCATCTTCCCCGTGTGCTCGCCATAACACATCACTGACCGCATGGTGTTCGTCATCGTGATGCCTTCGACCCGAATATCCCTGACTCGGCCATGAATAAGGACGCAGGCATTGATGTCCCTGACCAACCCACTGGGCTGAGCGTTCATTCCGGAATTCAGATCGATGGTCCCCTGACCGCTGATGGAGACGTTCTCAATGTAGTCTTTGTGAACGCCGTGCCCGATGCGGATGCCGTAGGCGGCGCGACCGCCATAGGACACAAACCACAAACTGCCGACCGCGTGGCCGGTGCGACTTGCGAAGCGGACCTTCACGCCGTTGCTGAGCTCCTGCCAGTCGCCCGTAATCGCGACGCCGCGGTTCGGCGTGTCGAATAGTTTCCCATCTCCCCAACGGAAAGTGTCGGCCGCGCCTCCCGTTCCCGCCTTGTCGATGATGACGGTGTACACCGTTGCCCCGTACAACTCCGGGCCAACTGTCGACTGCAGCTTCCGCGTGAACTCCCCACCTGCTTCAAAGTCGTCTAACTTGCCGGTCCGAGCATCCTGATCCACCGTGATTTCTCCGGCCGTTTCGGGCGGGCAGGAGCCGTCCGCGAGCTTGAGGATTGCTCCTGCTCTCAGCTCGATGTGAATGGGTTTCTCGACGTAGAGGATCGACCGATGCCTGCCAAGTCTGTGTTCGTGCAGGCCAGGAAGAAAGATCACTTTGTCGCCAGCCGCGGCCGCGTCCAACACCGGCTGCGGCGGCTCGCCAGGCTTAATCAGGTGTTCGGCAGCGTGGCCGACGCCCGAAACCGCAAGGCCGACCGCGAGTACCAGCAAGGCCGTCGTCACCAGTGCGTCACGAAGACAAATATCACGACCCATCACACCCTCCGATTCAAGCCGCTGAACCCCTCGGTCAACCGGGCCGCAGTTCTGGTAAAGATCAATCAGTAACGTCCCAGTTGTTTCCCTGCCAAAGCCAGACCGACCTCGCCACACCGCTGCGTGGTATTGTCACGTCACTCCGGCAGGCAGTGCAACCGTGTGGAGCGTATCCTCTTCAGCGTTGAGCCGGTATTCTTCTGTGGAATCTGCGAAATCTGTGGTCCAGGTCAGCGCCTGTGATCTGGAATCTGACCCCAAACAACTGATTCATGATTGCAATCGTCGCTGGTACGGACGCATTCAACGCATCTCGCAAGCAACAATCCTGTTAATCGCCTCCCCGGGGGTCTGGGGGCTGGCCCCGAGCATCCCTGCAAATCGTTTCCACAAGTAGCCTGTCTGCTTTTCAGGATTTCTTTACAGGCAGAACTCAGGGTCCCTTCTGACCAGTACCTTCAGAATGCCCTCTGAAAAATCGAGCTCGGAAAGGCTATTTTCATGGCCTCGGCTCCGTGGCGGGTTGAACGCGGCGATTCTGATAGAAGGCACGGACTTCTTCGAAAGTTGCGAAGCCATCCTTGTCGGTATCGACCTGATCAAAAATGCTTCTCAGCGGATACTCTTCGCGAGTCAGTTTTCCGTCGCTGTTTCTGTCGGCCGCCTTGAATGCTTCTTCAATACGGCCGGCAGTGCGGGCTGCACCCTTCGCTGTGCCCCTCATCGCGCGACCCTCGGATCTTGCCTGCCCACCCTCACTGGCATTACGCTGATCCTGGCGAATCCACTTCGCAGGCTTCATTTGCTGATTCCAGGTCTCGTAAATCGTAATGATTTCCTGCATCCTGTCAGGCATCACTTTCGAGAGATCATTCTGCTCGCCGATATCATGGGCGAGGTTGAACAGCATCGGTTCGCCCTGATTCGGCTCGACAACTAACTTCCAGTCACCGACCCTCGCCGCATGTTTTTCACCAGCTCGCCAAAAAAGTTGCTCATGGGGGCGAGCTTGATTTTCACCTTTGACATACGGCAGAAGATCAACACCGTCCAGAGGCCTGTCGCCCGGAATTGATATTCCTGAAGCCGATAATGCAGTCGCATGGACATCAAAACCCATGACAGGGTGACTGTAAGTTAGTCCCGCTGGAACCCTTCCTTTCCACTGCATGGCAAAGGGGACACGGATGCCGCCCTCGAAGAACTGAGTTTTATATCCGCGCAGCGGCTCGTTGCGCGATGAATTGTCAGACGTTGGCCCGCCGTTGTCGCTGTAGAAGAACACAAGCGTGTTGTCTTCTTCACCTCGTTCACGCACTTTCGACATGACTCGTCCAACGGCCGTATCAAGGGCCGTCAACATGCCGGCAAAGATCTTTCGCTTCCCGCTGACGTCCGTGAAAGTATCCTGATACGGATTGATGTCCATCGGCGAATGAACTGCATTGAAGGGAAAGTAGAGCAGATAGGGCCGATCGTGCACCCCGTCAATGAATTCAACGGCCTCGTCGGCGAATGCGTCGGTCAAGTATTTTCTTGTGGCAACAGGTTCTCCATTGCGAACGATGGAATCAGTACCGCGCTTCCCGGGCAGGTAACTGTGCGCTCCGCTCAGGAAACCAAAATGGAAATCAAATCCGCGTTCATGAGGTCGCAGCCCTTCTCTGAATCCGATATGCCACTTGCCGACCATGCCGGTTGCATAGCCGTGAGCTTTGAGTTTTTCTGCAAGCGTCGGGATTTCACGCGGCATACCAAAGTTCGGATCGGCAAATCGCTCCGGCCCCGAGTTGTGTTCGAACCCAAAGCGATGCTGATACAGGCCACTCATCAACCCGGCTCGAGACGGAGAGCACACACAGTGTGTGGCGTAGCCATCGGTGAAGCGGACACCGTTGTTCGCGATGGAGTCGATGTTCGGTGTCGGGATGTCTCTGCATCCGTTCACGCCGATGTCGGCATAACCCAGATCATCCGCCAGAAAAATGATGATGCTGGGCTTGTCAGCAGCACTCGCGGTGACCGCGATGCACAGCAACAGTGGCAGGATTCTGCAGATTGCGAGCCTCATAACTCTTTTCCTCGATTGTCAGGTCTATCGATTTTTTCGTCCGGAGCGACGCAGGGCTCCGAATTCTGATTCGGACACGAATCCATCACCGTCACTTTCCAGCCTTTCAAACAACGCCCGTGACAGCTCAGCCCGGTCAAGCCTGCCGTCTTCGTTTAGGTCCCGCTGACGAAAGGCAGCCCGCAGCGAGTTGCCTACGGAGACGCCACCATTCGCCGGAATGCCGCTGGATCAATTTCTGCGTGAACGCGTGT
>JBJTOP010000044.1:0-32020 GCA_046074645.1 Planctomycetaceae bacterium
GCCGGCCAGTTCTTCCAGACGACCGCGAACCCATTCGCGACGATGCGAATAATCGCGCCCTGATCTGCGATCGCGACCACACAAATGATTGCGACGTACACAGCGGCTGATCAGGTGGAACACCTGAACGTCCGTTTCGGAAAAGATTTCACGACGATTCACACGCGGCATGGGACCCCTTTCAAAAATGCTGGATCAATTGTAAAAACACTGCCCGAATTTATCAAGGGTGCATGGCACCTTAACGCCCGAATTTGTCAGGGAATTTGTCGAAGGTGCATGGCACGTTGACGCCTTTACGGGCACCGTAGGGACTGACCGAAATGGGGGCTGCCGCTCATCCGCTCTTTCTCTCTGCCGAAAATCAGCGGTTGCTCATGGCCTGGTGCCGCCACTGGGTAGTCCTGCGTTGACCTGCTGGTCAGCTGATCGCTCCGGTAACGCCCGAAGCAGCCATTCAGCCGACACGAAGCGGCTCATGAGCCACCGGAAGGCCACCAATGGTTTCTGGAGTTCGCTGTCGTCAGGTGTCTGACGGCTGTGTGTGAGAAATCCTGTGATATCCAGCGTCACGCTCCAGCGTTCACCGTGTTCAAATTGGCTGATGCGGTCCTGCACGCGTCGCGGCCAGACTGTTCCATACAGCGTCAGAAACATCCGCCAGATCTCATTTGCACGTGCCGCATCGGTCGTGGCTTCCTGAAGGCGTCTCAAGTGCCCCCGGATAAGAGTCTCCTGAACGTACGATTCAGCAAGCAGCACCATTGCGATTATCTGTGTGAGAGGGTCTGTCCATGCGGCGCTGGTTCTAAGCGGCAGCAGGGCCAGCAGAATGGCTGCGAGGCGAAGCAGCAAGGCTCCTGTCGCTGGAGTTCCAAGCCCGGGTCCAAGCCCCAGCAGTGACGCGAGACAAAAGCCGCACAGCTGCGGGTTGCTGAGTTGAACCGCGGTGCGCCCAGACGTGTCGAACGCCTGGGCGAGAACCGGCCAGATCAGAACGACAATCATCGGCAGGACCACAAACCACTGCCACGGCCCACAGCCAGGACGTCTTGCTCCCAGCGTGGAGATGGACGGCGTCAACAGCATGATTGCGGCAAGGTACTGCAGGGTTGCACGCCAGCCTGGGCCGAGCGCAAGAAGGCCGGAGGATGCCAGATTTGAAATCACCAAGACCAGCACCGCCGTCGCTGACCAGCGCAGGCTGTAATCAACTGTCCATTCTCTGATCAGGCGTCGGTAACGCAGGGTGCGCAGAAAAACAAGCAACCCCACCGCCGGCATGAACCACTGCCAGAGCCTCTCAAGCATGTCTGTGACTCTTCCTCCAAGATCCAATCCCGCCAGCCCAGTCTTCCGAATACAGGGTGCAGAAGCCCGCCACAGTGTCCTGAACCCGCTCCGCGAATGCAAAGTTCACCGGCATAAATGGCTAAAGGCTGTCGGATTTATCGACAAACGTATCCTTTTTCACCGCAATCTGACCCTCGTTGGACCAAACGGCCTTTCCCTGCATTCAGTCTGATGCAAAATCCCTCGTGGGGTGCGGGGCAGGGGTGAGCTGAAATCGGCCAGTGGTTCTTCTCCGGGGATCGACATCCCTGGGGCCCCTGTTTCGGTTTTCAATCACTCACGTCTGACTCACGTCTCACTGCCATGCCTCGATCAGCCTCAATCACCCGCAGCACTGCTGAAACGGAAATCTCCCTGCAGCTGTCACTGGATGGCACGGGTTACTCGCAGATTTCCACCGGCGTCGGCTTCTTTGACCATATGCTGACACTGTTTGCCCGCCATAGTCTGTTTGATCTGACCGTCGAAGCCAGTGGTGACCTGCATGTGGATCAGCATCACACAGTTGAGGATGTGGGCATCTGTCTGGGGCGCTGTCTTCAGCAGGCTCTGGGCGACAAACGCGGCATTCATCGTTACGGCCACTTCACCCTTCCGATGGAAGAGACGCTTGTTACCTCCGCAGTTGACCTCAGCGGACGGATGGCGTTCGTGTGGAAGGCAGCATTTCCAACCGAGAAAATTGGCAGTTTCGACAGTGAGCTGGTGCAGGAATTCTGGACTGCTGTGGCATCCAACGCATTGATGAACCTGCACTGCGTTCTGCATCACGGCACCAACAGTCACCACATTTCTGAAGCGATTTTCAAGTCTCTCGCACGGTCTTTGAAGATGGCAGTCAGTATCGACCCACGGCAGCCTGGCATTCCCAGTTCCAAGGGGACGCTCAGCGAGTGATCCGGGATTCACGAATCAGGAAGATCAGCAGCACAACGGCGGAACTGAGCCCGATGGCCGTCAGCAAATGCAGGAGCCCTGGCCAGCCTGCGATCTGGACAATCTGACCGCTCCAGTGGCAAAACACGGCCACAGCGGCGAATCCGATTGCGTCGAGGAGAGCGACGAGGACGCCGCAGTGGCTACCGCCGAATTCCGTCGAAAAAACGCTGACGGGAATGTAGTAGCAGGGGGACAGGCACATTCCAAACACGAACAGTATCCCTGTGCTGGCGGTCAGTTGCAGCGACGGTGAGAGCCTGAACGATGGCAGCACAGAAAACGCTGTGAGGCAGAGTGTGGCGACCGTCAGCATCCCTGCCATGACATACGCACGGTCGCGCCGCGAAAGCCGATCGAACAGAAATCCTCCTGTGAGGAGTGACAGCAGACTGCCAAACGGCACTGCCGAAGTCACCCGCAGAGAATCCGCGTCGCTCAGTTTCAACGCGTCTTTGAGCATCATCGGTGCCAGCAGCAGAAAATCCCAGAGCACTGCCATCCCCATCAAGGCGACTGCCATCAGCAGAAAGCGGGAACTGAGAAAAAAACCGCCAAACGTCTCCAGCAGCGAGCCACCATCCCTGTTGTCGTCTGCTCCAGACGGCCTCTGCGCCGATGCCTGCCCAGGCAGCAGCAGGGACGCTGCAATTGCAGCCAGCAGACCAATACCGGATGCGCACAGCAGCACCTGCCGCCACGGCAGGACTCCGGCGAGTGCTGCGGGGCCGAGGCTGGCCACCAGAGTACCAACGCGGGAGCTGGTAGAAAGCAGCCCCCAGACTCGACCGTGCTGTCCGGGCCGAGCGCACGCCTGTACCACCCGAGTCATACACGGCCAGCCTGCCGCCTGGGCCATCAGCGTGACGAAGAACGCCGCCTGCATCAGCGGCATAGACGAAACCTGCGAGAACACCGCTACGCCCACAGATTCCATTACCAGTGCCAGAGGAAAAATCCTGCGAGCGCCCCAGCGGTCAGCCGCCCAGCCCCACAGGAACTTGCCGCACAGAGCGCCCGTGGTTCCGGACGCCAGCATCGTGCCGATGGCCTGCACATCGACATTAAGTGACAGGTCCGAACGCATTGCGTTGGCCGCAAATGCCGGCATCAGTCGCAACACCATCGAAATTCCGTAGGCTGCGTACAACGTTCCCCAGATAACCCACGGTGAAGAGACAGAGAAATTCGCGACGACCGAAACGCTGCTGTCTGCCGTCACACTCTGTGAGGTGCTCATCACTAACCCCTCCGAACAAGGCAAGACCCAACAAACCCAGCCACCAAATCACGCTCGGACCGCTGTGCTCCGCTGATCCAGCCGACACTCACCTGCCGTCTGCTGCAGCAGTGACTGCAGGGAATCCGCCAGACGGCTCAAAAGCGGATCACCCGAAACTCCACGCTCACGCCGAGGTGAAACGGGAAGTGGCTGACCCACATCCACGATCGCCCGCCACGGACCACGGCAGGGTGCTTCACCAGTCAGATGCTCGTGAAAACGCTCCACCGTTTCGAGTATTCGTTCGGCTGTTGGCCGCGAAGCCACGTAGTCGGCCGGATAGAGACTGAGCGCCTGGGCGAGTTCCGCGTGGGCCAGCAGCTTCCAGCGACGACTCATTTCCGTCTGCGGTAATGCTCCGCCAATCATCTCCGCGACGATCGCACGTCGCAGGTCACGCACTCTCAGAATCACCGAACCACTCCCCGTTCGCTTCAGCCATTCCAGTTCCGCTGTCTCCAACAGATGGCTGATCAGTTGCTGCTGTCGCTCTGCGATTGTCCCGGTGCCGGGGCGGCCGAGAAACTCGAGTTCCTTCAGAGTGAGCAGTGCTGATCCCACCTTCAAAATTCGCTCCAGCAGCGGCAGGTCCGGCCGTGGCTCCCACGACAATCGCTTTTCAATGCCTGTCAAGACTTCACCGGCCGCCTGTTCGGCATCGCCCTCAAACACGTAGCGGATCGCCACGGGAACAATGCTTACGCCCCGGTTTTGAATGGCTCCACCAGTTTCCGCGGCCGCGCTGCTCGAAACACGAGTGTCTCCGGCTGCAGTCTCGGACGAAGTCTCGCGGGCGACCCTCGCCGCCGCTGTGCGAGCAATAAACGACACCCCTTCCTGAAGGGCGTTCAGGCTATCATTTGCCGCGCTCAAGGCACCCTCTGGAAAAATCACCAGGGGACGCTCAGCACGCGCCATAATTTCAACGCCAGCCTCCACCGCCTGACGGTCTATTCCCTCCCGATAAACGCTGAATGCCCCCATCCGCTGCAAGGCCCATCGTGTCAATCGACTGCCACGAAAAAGATGCGAACTGGCCATCACGAAAAACGGCTGACCCGCCGCCGCGGACAGTGACTGCAGCACAAGAGCGTCCGACATCCGGCAGTGGTTGGGAGCCAGCAGCACACCTTCCCCGGACGACTGCAACTTTCCAATCAAATCCGCCCCCCGCACCTGCACATCCACGACGCCAAACTTCCGCCGCAGATACCACGGTGCCAGCGCTCGAAAAAATCGTGGCCACAGCGTTCCCCGATGAGGAGGAACAAACTCGTAACGCGAATCCACATGAATCAGTGCAGACATCGGAAAACCCCGCATCCGGTCGACGGAAACTGCCCAGCACCCCTTGCTGATGGCGATTACCAGCCACAAGCAGACAGTGTTCCCATTTGTCAACACGGTGCGCAAGTCATTGAGCAAAAGACACTTACGCCATGCCGCTACTCAATCCCCATTGGCTTGCGTGATGCACCACGGAACATCCGGTGGATGTTCACTGCACATTTGATGCACTGCGTTTCAAAAAAGCCCACGTCAGTGCCGGTGTGATCCGCAGCTGCGATCGCGAATGTGGGGCGCGGACCGCCCTGAAGACTGCAGCAGGTGCCGGTCGCAGTGCTCAGGCTTCATCCAGCAATTCGACTGCGGCGAACTTTTCGCCTTCCAGCATTGCCAGACTGGCTCCTCCGCCGGTGCTCACATGGGTGACTTTGTCGGCGAAACCCAATTGCTGGACAGCAGCGGCGCTGTCACCTCCACCGATAATGCTGGTGGCGCTGCTGGCAGCGATGGACTCAGCGACGGCGCGTGTCCCCGCGTCGAAGGGAGGCATTTCGAAGACTCCCATCGGACCGTTCCAGACAACCGTACCGGCATTTGCCACTTCCGACGCATACCACTTAGCAGTTTCAGGGCCGATGTCGAAGCCTTCGAATGTGTCAGGTATCTGCCCTGCTGGGACCACAACTTTGTTGCAGTCACCGCGGAAGGCATCTCCGCAGTGTGTATCGACGGGGAGCACCAGTTTTGAGCCACCGCGTTGGAGCAGTTCGCGGGCGAGTTCCACGCGGTCAGGTTCGACGCGGCTTTTCCCGACCTTACCCCCAGTGGCCAGCGCGAACGTGTAGGCCATGGCGCCACCGATGAGCACTTTGTCGCAGATGTTGAGGAGATTGCTGATGACTTTGATTTTGTCGGATACCTTGGCACCGCCGAGGATTGCTATGAACGGGCGTTTTGGTGCAGCAATCGCATCGGACAGATACTGAATCTCTTTTTGAACCAGAAATCCAACAACTCGCGGCCGACCGGCCATCGCCTGCGGAACGGCAACCATCGATGCATCTGTGCGATGGCAGGTTCCGAACGCATCGTTGCAGTAGATATCAGCGAAACCTGCCAGCTTCCCGGCGAATTCGGCGTCACCCTTTTTCTCACCCTTATTGAATCGCAGGTTTTCTAGGAGCACCACTCCGCCGTTCTGGGTTGCCGCAACTTTCGCCTGTGCGTCCGGGCCGACGGTGTCTGAGGCGAAGGCGACGTCCTGACCGAGCAGCTGTGCGAGAACGGCGGCTGCGGGCGCGAGGCTATATTTGGAGAGGTCCTCACCGTCTTTCGGCTGGCCGAGATGGCTGCAGAGCACCAGTTTGCCGCCACGGTCAATGACTGATCGAATTGATGGCAACGCCTCACGGATGCGGCGGTCGTCAGTGACGCGACAATCAGCGTCGAGCGGCACGTTGAAGTCTACTCGCATGAGCGTTCGCAGGCCGGTTACGGAGATGTCGCTGATTGATTTTTTTGCCATTGGAACGGTCTATCGAAAATAAGCAGGAAGATCGAGGAAGATCGCAGTGAAACAGGAACAGATGAGACAGATGTCAAACAGGACGGTCTCAGGCACGCTCTGCTGACTGGAATCCGCAGGTCTTGTGCGCACCATCGCAGAAGGGGCGGTTCGCAGAGACGCCGCAACGGCACAGAGCAAAAGTTTCTTTGCCCTTCAGATCAAACACGTTGCCGGCCGCGTCTGTGACCACAGCAGGGCCGGTGACCAGAAACGGGCCATTGTCACGCACCTGAATTTTGCACTCAGACATCGCTGTTACCTTCGGTGATTTCCGGTTGTCGTTCCGAGCCATTCCCGGAACCTGCACGCGTGACGAACTTTATCGGGACGTGGCGGAAAGGACAAACTGACCATCCGGGATTCCGGAGATCGCGCTCATCACGCGGCAGTCAGCAGGCCAGTTGGTCCGTGATGAGCCTGCAGATGTTCAGTGATAAGCCGACAGCGGGCCAGCATTCGCTGAGTGGCTGACCCGCTGCCTGGCTATCTGCCTCGCTGGATTACCTGACTGACTATCTGCCTGTCATCAGTCCCAGTTGAGAGCGCCGGCACTTTGGTATTCGGTGACGCGGGTTTCGAAGAAGTTTTTTTCCTTCGAGAGGTCCATTGTTTCGCTCATCCACGGGAACGGGTTTGAGGAGCTGTATTGAGTGGGCAGTCCGATGCGTTCGAGGCGACGGTCGGCGATGTACTGGACGTAGTCACGGAAGGCTTCGGCGTTGAGCCCGAGGATGCCACGTGGGAGGCAGCCTTCTGCGTACTGAATTTCCAGTTCCACAGCGTGGCGAATTCGATCGATCATTTCCTGCTGGAAACGGGGGGTCCAGAGTTCCGGGTTTTCTGACTTGATGCCGTTAATCAGGTCGATGCCGAAGTTCATGTGGACGGTTTCGTCGCGGAGAATGTACTGGAACTGTTCTCCGATGCCCTTCATCAGATTGCGTCGGTGGAATGAGAGTACCATGACGAAGCCGCTGTAGAAGAAGATTCCCTCCATGATGACATAGTAGCCGATGAGGTTCTTGAGGAACATCTGTCGGCCTTCGGGGGTGTCGGTGGAGAAGTCTGGCGAGAGCACTTCTGCGGTGAGTTCCATTTCGAACTCATCCTTCCGGGAGATCGCAGGAATTTCCCGGTACATGTTGAAGATTTCGCCTTCATTGAGGCCGAGGCTTTCAACCACGTAGAGGAATGTGTGGGTGTGCACCGCTTCCTCGAACGCCTGTCGCAGCAGGTACTGGCGACACTCGGCGTTTGTGACGTGCTTGAAGATTGCCAGGACGAGGTTATTGCCAACGAGCGATTCTGCGGTGGCGAAGAAACCGAGGTTGCGTTTGATTACCAGGCGTTCGTCATCTGTAAGCCTGTCAGAACGCCAGACTTCGACGTCCTGATTCATTGGAACTTCGGTGGGCATCCAGTGATTGGCGCAGCCGTTGAGGTAATGCTCCCACGCCCAGTGGTATTTGATGGGCATGAGTTGATTCACATCGACTCTGGCGTTGTTGATCAGCCGCTTTTCGGCGGCGCGGAAGCGACCGGGAGCGGGTGCGGCCGGGGTTGGCGAGGTTGTTGCGGGCGCTTCTTCGTCGAAACTGATGGTTGCCATATAAGTACTCACTCCTTGAGAAATAACGACTGACCGGAAAAGAAATCTTTGTCAATCACGGTGGGATGGGTCTGAACCGCAACGGCAGCGCAGAGTTCACTGGCAGGCTTCGCAATCCGCATCAGTGATGCTGCAGGCTTTGTACTGAGAAACTTCAGTCACGGGGATGTGTGGGGCAGGTACCAGATCGGCGACGGGGTCTCGAGGATCTTCCGTCCGGGCAATCTGGATGTCGCTGGAGGCGCTCTTTGCTTTGACCCAGCGCGGCTGTACACCGAAGCGGTTGATGTCAACGGTGGACTTTTCGACCTGTGTGGCAGCGAGTGTGCGGAGGTAGTAGGTGGTTTTGAGCCCTTTGCGCCATGCGAGCATGTACATGTCGTGGAGTTTTCGGCCAGAGGGTTCCCGCATGTAGAGGTTGAGCGACTGTCCCATGTCGATCCATTTCTGTCGCCGAGCGGCGCATTCGATGAGCCATCGTGGATCGACTTCGAAGGCCGTGACGTAGCGTCCCTTGATATCCGCCGGAATTCGCTCGATGTCGGACAGAATCCCGTCGTAGTACTTGAGCGATTCCAGCATTTGGTCGTCCCAGAGACCGCGTTGCTTGAGTTCCGTGACGAGCGCTGTGTTCAGGTGAGTGAATTCACCGGACAGATTGCTTTTCACGTACAAGTGCTTGTACATGGGCTCGATTGACTGCGAAACGCCGATGATGGTGGAGATGGTTGCAGTGGGAGCAATCGCCATGCAGTTGCTGTTACGCATTCCGTGGCGAGCGACGGCTTCGCGAACGGGGGTCCAGTCCATGCGGGAGGAGCGATCGACGTCGATGCGGCAGCCTCGTTCCTGTTCGAGCAGGTCCATGGTGTCGATGGGGAGCATACCGCGGTCCCATTTGGAGCCGGCGTAGGTCTCGTAGACACCTCGTTCGGCTGCCAGTTGAGTGGACGCCATGATGGCAAACCACGACACGGCCTCCATGCTGCTGTCAGCAAACTCCACCGCTTCGGGGCTGGCGTAGCTGATGTTCATCGCTGCGAGAGCATCCTGGAATCCCATGATTCCCAGCCCTACAGGTCGGTGCCTGCGATTGGAATTGCCGGCTTCCGGGGTGGGGTAGTAGTTGATGTCGATGACGTTATCCAGCATTCGCATGGCGGTGCGAACAGTCTGTTCAAGCATCTGCAGATCAAGCTGTCCGTTGACGACATGAGCCTGCAGATTGATCGAGCCAAGGTTGCAGACTGCCGTTTCCGTGGGGGATGTGTTGAGCAGGATTTCAGTGCAGAGATTGCTGCTGTGAACCACTCCTGCATGGTCCTGGGGCGACCGTACGTTGGACGGATCTTTCCAGGTGATCCACGGGTGGCCGGTCTCGAAGAGACGGGTGAGCATCTTCCGCCAGAGATCCACGGCGGGGACTTTGCGGAACATGCGGATTTCGCCTTGTTCCACGAGTTTTTCGTAGTGAGCGTACCGCGCTTCGAAGCGGCGTCCAACAAGATCATGCAGATCGGGTACTTCGTCGGGGCTGAAGAGCGTCCATTCGCGTTCTTCCTGGACGCGTTTCATGAACAGGTCGGGAATCCAGTTGGCCGTATGCATGTCGTGTGTACGACGCCGATCGTCTCCGGTGTTTTTGCGGAGATCAAGGAATTCTTCGATGTCGAGATGCCAGGATTCGAGGTAGGAGCAGACAGCGCCCTTGCGTTTGCCGCCCTGGTTGACCGCCACCGCGGTGTCGTTGACCACCTTCAGAAACGGAATCACTCCCTGGCTGCGGCCGTTGGTGCCACGGATATGCGCATTTGTCGCGCGGATGCTGGTCCAGTCATTGCCGAGTCCGCCGGCCCATTTGCTGAGTCGCGCGTTGTCGGAGACCGATTTAAAGATGTGTTCCAGATCATCGCTGACTGTGGAGAGGTAGCAGGAACTGAGTTGCGGGTGGTTGGTGGCTGAATTGAACAGAGTTGGGGTGGCGGATGTGAACCGCAGGGACGACAGCAATTGGTAGAATTCAATTGCTCGCTCTTCCGGCTGTTCTTCGTTCAGAGCGAGTCCCATAGCGACTCGCATCCAGAAATACTGAGGTGTCTCGATGCGGCGACCCTCGATATGCAGCAGATAACGATCGTAGACAGCCTGCAGCCCTGGGTACCGGAAGAGTGCGTCGCGGTCCGGCTGGAGTGCCGCTGCGAGGCGGGTCAGGTTGAGAGTCCGCAGGTCGGGGGTCAGGCGGTCGGAATTGATACCGTCGATGATGTAGTGTTCGAACTGGTTCCGATACAGCCGCATGTACTCGCTGTTGCTGGCTGGCGAGCTGCCGAGGGCTTCGTTGCTGATGACCATTCGCAGCAACCGTGAGGCGACTGTGTCGTAAGCCGGGTCGCGTTCGATGCGGCAGCGCGCGGCCAGGATCATGGCCCGGTAGATCTCGCTCACGGATATCCCATCGAACACCGATTTGATGACTTCCTGGAGCAGATCATCCACGTCGCATTCGGCCAGACCCTGGCAGGCCAGATCGAGCCGACGGCGGATGCGGTTCACGTCGAACGGTACTCGCAGACCGTCTTCCAGCAGCACGTGCATGCGTGGCTGCACTGTGTCGCGAACTTCGATTGCTTCCGGCTGCTGCAGCGATCGAATCTTGGCGTGCTCGGCGCGGTAGACGATGTAGCGACGAGCGATTCGGTAATGCCCGCGCTTCATAAGCTGCATCTCGACCAGGTCCTGAATCTGCTCGACTCCGATTCCGCGATCCGTCGCCGCCTCGGACGCCGCCTCGGACACCACCTGGTCGGTAATCGCCCCAACCTCACGCTCGGCATCAGCATCCAGCGGCTGCCCCTGTGCCAGATTCAGTTCGGCACGGTACGCGTTGCACAACGCCTTGTGAATCAGTCTGGCATCGAACGGCACCGTGCGCCCGTCACGCTTCCTGATAATCCATTCTGAGACTGCGCGAATCATTCGACTGCCTTCCTTTTCAAGCCCTGTAACATCCTGAATTGACAAGACACAAACCGAACACGATCTCACTGAGAATCACCGAAACACGCACAACACAACGCCGACTTCCGACAAGAACTGACCGCGCAGCACTGCACATGGTGGTAGCTTCACGGGGAGGTACCGAATCGTTCATGGTCCTTGTTCAGCCACAGCGGGAAACCGGGGCTGATACAAGCCGAACGACGGGGGTGCAGAACAGCAGGCAGGAAAGGCAGCAGACGGGAAGATTCCGCGAGTTCGACCTCCTGTCGAGAAGGAGCCATCCCTGACGGAACGAGTGGCAGCATATTCGCCGAAATCAGTCTGTCAACACTGCGTTGAAGGCAGGCATCAAACCCTGAAACGACAACAGTTTGCGACGCTCGAACGACACGGACTTCGAAATTCACATTCACCAGTGCACACACAATATAATGTATGTTTGGTTTCTGTCAACACAATTCATTGTGCACAGATTGGATCGTCACCGCCAGCAGCAGTGGCCCAGTTTTTTCGAAAAAAAGTCCGGAAAAGGATTTGCGGGCCGCCGCGAGATTTGGTGCGGATTGCGTTTGACAGAGCCGTGGAAAATGTTCCGGAGGCTCAGTCCAAAGTTGCCTGTTCGCCCGTCCGCAGAATGTCCAGAACCTCCGCCGCCGTCGATGCTGTGCGGAGTCTCTCCGGGATGAATTCGCTCTCATCCAGAAGCGTCGCAATGACCGCCTGCAGCCGCTGATGCACACGCGGCTGCCCAGCGGGGGTGAGGAGCACGAACAGCAAATGCGCACGTTCGCTGGTTCCCCGATAGGGTATGCCGAGCCGTGAACGCACGACGAGCACCACAGCCTTCTGCAGCCCATGCAGACGCGCGTGGGGCATTCCGAGATTGCGTCCCAGATAAGTCTCCACCAGTCGCTCACGTTCTTCCACTGCCCGAATCACTTCATCGCGGGGTATCGGGAGAGCATCTGGGGGGAGTCGCATGAGGGCCGACCGGACCGCCGGAATGGTGCCTTCAGCCTCCACATCCAGCAGCACGCGGTCCTCTGACAACGCATCGGACAGGTTTACGGGCTCTTCATCTTCAAACTCGTCCCGAATGGTTCCCACGATCTCCTCAATCACGTCTTCCAGCGTCAGAAAGCCGGACCAGGCGCCGCGTGCGTCCTTCACCAACGCGACATGGCAGCGTTTTTTCTGCATGTCCGCGAGCACCGATTCCAGCGGCGTGGTTTCTTCTGCCGTAATCACCGGGCGTCGCAGCAACCGCAGGTCGCTTAAGTCACTTCCGGACAGCAGGAGGTCCTTCAGATGTACGACAGAGCCGGGCATATCATCGCCTTCCAGCAGCGGATAGCGACTGAAGCGCCAGCGACGAGCAGCCTCGAGGTTTTCTTCGGGGGAAGCGGCCGCAGTCATGCATCGCACCTGACTCCGCGGACGCATGGCGTCCCGCACGACCAGTTCACCAAGGTCAAACACATTCTCCAGAAACAGCAGCCTGCGAAAGCTCATCAATCCCGATGACTGCGACTGATTGAGCAGAATGCGCAGCTCGTCCTCGCTGTGCGTCTCATGGCCGCTGGATGCACCCAGACCCATGAGTTTCAGCAGAAAGTTGGCGGAACCGTTCAGGACCCAAAGTGGCAGAGCGAAGATGGTGTGGAAGAATCGCAGCAGCGGGGCCGTGACCAGAGCTGACCGGTCGGTCCGTCGGATCGCCATCGACTTGGGCACGAGCTCGCCGATCAGGATGTGGGCGTAGCTGACGATCGCATAACTGATTACGAATGCCACAGCATGTGACGAGACGATCAGGGTGCTGGAGTCACCGGCGAAAAGTCCTGACCAAAAAAGTACAGGTTCCACCAGCCGCACGACAGCGGGTTCCCCGACAAATCCAAGACCGATGGAGGTGAAAGTGATTCCCACCTGACAAACCGACAGGTATTCATCAAGGTGGTCCTGAACGTGCTTTGCCGCCGCGGCCCCGCGCACGCCGTCATCCACGAGTTCTCGAACTCGCGAAGGTCGCATTTTGACGGCGGCGAATTCGGCCAGTACGAAAAAAGCATTGAGCAGTACAAGGAGTATGGCAAGAAACAGATAAAGCAGGGCCATTCGTTGATCCCGATTGAAAATGCGGCGGCGGGCGTTCATCTTAGGGGAATCAGGGAATTTTGCCAGCAATCGCGGCATCGGCTACGATGCCGTCGGTTTCGAACACAACCTCTGGATGACACCACATGTCCACTCCACCCAAACAGCCTTCCCCCGTTGAATTCTCAGACATCATCGCCCTCGTCGATCTCAGCGACTCCTGGCCGGAACTGCTGCCGGCTGCCATCAGCCTCGCCCGTCGCGAATCAGCCCGACTGCGAGTTCTTGTCTGCCCGGCAGCCGATGGTGACTCGCGACTCGACGAAGTCCGCGGCGAACTTCAATGTCACGATATTCGCACCCTGCCGTTCGGTGTGCAGTGCACTGCCGCTGGTGAACCGATCAGGCAAACCCTGGCGGACATGCTGCAGGAATCACCGTGGCCACTTGTGCTGCTGCTGCGAAGTCCGACGAACGAGACCGCCAGCGACACGGTCAGCGTTGCTGTAGCCAGCCTGCTTGCTCCCGCTCCGGCAATGGAACAGGACAGCTCGCATCCGGCAAATTCCACGCTGCGACGGTTCGTGAAACGTGGGTAACGGCGTGGCAGAGTCCGCAATCGCACAGTGAACCCAGCCGGGCGAATCACAGGAGGGTTGAGCCGGGATGGTGAAAAGATGTTCAGACCACCAGAGGTCGTCGATAGGATTTCACACCCATGCGGCACTGAACGGTTGGGTATTCAGGCTGTTACCTGTCGCACTATCGCAAAAACGCCAATGCGCAAAGATGGAAGGCTGGGACTCTGAGCCTTTTGCCCTTCCTTTGCGCCTTTGCGTGAGACCAACCGTCCTGGCAACGACTGATCGGGGCGAGAGACATCCACTGGCAGGCAGAACTGAAGCATTCCAATTTGCCCATATTGACGCCGTTTCATCATCCCAGCCCCGTCTTCTCACGACGCACCTGCTTTTTCACTGTGCTCGCGAGAAAACCAAAGCCATCGGGCCGGCTCCGGCAGCTGATGCGGCCAGGATCAGTCGCGATCAGAGGCTCAGCCTGTGTGGCAGGTGAATCCGGGCGAAGCGATGACCTGTGGCATCGTAGAACAGCAGATCATTGGTGGACTCCGCCCAGACGGCTGCGAGTCTGACACTGCGGGGCCCATGCAGGACGAATTGCACACCGCAGCGGCGTCCTGCCTGCTGCAGTTCCAGTTCGGTCATCGGAAAATGAAATTCGAGCAAATTCTCACGGCGGCAGAGTGTGAGGTGGATGAACTGCCGGAGCTGTTCCCAGTTCCGGACATCTGCAGGCGTTTTGGGCGGTGCAGCAGTTGCCATTGACGTCATGCAGCTGGATCCTTGTTCCCGTTATACTCGGGAATTCCGTGGTCAATCCCGCTTTAAACCGGCGGTCTTGCAGGTATCGGTCCAGGGGCTTGCGCTGCTTCCCAAAATGCCAACGGGGCGGCTCACAACTCACTGTCGGAACAACCGTCAGAGCAGTTTTTTTTTGCTGAATCCGCGTGTCCGGGCTGGATTATTCCTGAGTTGGCTGGGATGGGGAAGAATTCGCGGTGGAATTGTTGTCCTGCATCAGTTCTGCGATGCGGTTGATCACGAGCGGCAGATAGAGCACTCCTGAGTAGTGATCGGCGGCCAGTTCGATATGGTGTTCCGGAGGAAGTTTTGCGGCTTCCACGAGGGCCTTTGAGCAGGCTGGGGGTACGACGTCATCATAGCGTCCACTGTAAAGCCAGGTCGACTGTGGCTGCAGACGGTGTGCCAGTCGCAGAGGTTCGACGGGGCGTGCGAGCGATCGAATCTGGTCCGGGGTGACTCCGATGGACTCCAGTCGCTGGCGAACCTTTGCAGCGTCGCGTTTTCCCTGCAGCACGACGTCGTGCAGATTACCTCCTGCAAGCAGAATGAAAACGCGGTGGAAGGCGGTATCGAGTCCGGCTGCGGTCGAGGTGACAAAGCCTCCCAGACTGGTCCCCTGCACACCCACAACGTCGCTCTGAACGAGCGGCAGTGCGATCGCAGCATCTCGGGCACGACGAACATCAGCGACAGCCTGCTTCATGCTGTCAAGAATCCGTTCGGGACGGTTTGCCGCCGCGGTGTAGCGAGCCCCATAACCGGGCAGGTGGATGAGAAAGGTATGCAGTCCCCGTGCGTTCAAACCTCGGGCGAAGATTCTTCCGACAGTCATGCCACGGCCCGATTCGTGAACGATGATCACCGCGCGGGCCTGAACGGGCCGAGTTTCGGTATCCCGAGCGGCGTACCATTCCATGGAAACACGGTCATTGACGGAGTCGCCGGAATCGATGGGGGATGGGAAGCGGACGAGAAGATCTCCCTCGTTCTCCGTTGCGGCCTCGCACTCCACCGTGAATTTTCCGGGTTTCCAGCGAAGACCGTTCAGGCACTCCTCCGCATCGGGAATGGGATCGGCAGCGGAGTTCAATGAATCGGCTGCAGCAAACTGAGCGCCGACCGAAGGAATCTTCGCATTCGGCTCCTGACAGCCTGCAGGATCTGCAGAACCTGAAAGCACCAGCAGGACGCTGCTGAACACTGCTGCACGACATGAAAAACGGTCCATGAAATCACTCCGTGATGGTCAGCCGCTGGAAAGATCAACATGATGGACTTCGATCAACCGGTCAATCCGGGAGATATTCAGCACTTCTCGGACCTCCGGGCTGGGATTGAAGACCTGGACTCGAAGTGGCAGATCAGGAAGTCGCGTCAGCGAGACGAACAATCCGAGGATTCCACTGGGTACCAGCTGGACTCCGGTGAGATCAAAGGCCACCACTTGACTGTGATGCGTACGAATCAGATCTGAAATGGCCGCTCGGTATTGAGCCGCATTGAATTCCGATGGAGTATCCTGGCCGCTAAAACCAAGTACAGTGACGGTTCCCGCGGAATAAACTCGCAGGACACCATCTTCAGTGAGTGGATACTGCGCGGCTGGCAGAGCTCGGGAGCCGGAAGCAGGAAGACGGTGTTCAGACATCTCGGTCAGGCTCCTCACGAATGACTATTTGTCAACTGCAGGCTGCTGGAGAGTGGCGTCCTTCAGAGCGTCTTCACGATAATAGAGCTCGGAGGGAATCAGGATTTCGGGGGGCACGTCGTCGCCGGCGAACCAGCGTCCGATCATTTCGACGGTTGTTTGGGCCATGCGGTCGGGAAACTGCACGGGGTCACAAACGATCTTCCCTTCGAGGATTGCCTGTCGTCCTTCGATTGCCCCATCAAAGCCTACTATTCGCACCTGGTCTGCCTTGCCGGCTTCCTCGAGCGCCACACGAGCACCGAGGGCCGACGGGTCGTTGATCGCGAACAGGGCGGTCAGGTCAGGGTGTGCCTGAATTGCATCGCGGGCCGCCGCGTGTCCCGCCTCACGTGCTCCCTGACCGTTGAGCACTGTGGAAATTTCGATCTTCGGGCGTCCAGGCTGTGCGTTGTGCCGGTCGATGACTTCCCGAAATCCCCTGACGCGAAGTTGGCAGGATTCGACTTCAGGATAGTCCACGATGGCAACTTTGCCGCCAGTGTCCTGGAGGAGTTTAAGCACAGCTTCACCAGCGAGTCTGCCTCCCTGCAGATTGTCGGTGGCGATGTGACATTCGACGTTCCCCTCGGCCCCTGCGTACTTAATATCATTCGTGAAGACAGGTATGCCAGCCTCATTCGCTTTGCGTATGGCCGTCCCGATGGCTTTTGAATCACAGGGATTCAACACGATGGCTGCGACTCCCTGTACGATGAAATCTTCAATCTGTGCAGTCTGACGATTCACATCCTGATCGCCGGACACCACCAACAGTTCATAACCCTTTTTTTGGGCCTCCTGCTGCATCGTATCAGCGATGATACGGAAGAAGGGGTTGGTGAGTGTCAGTGCGGAGTATCCGATTCGTCGAGTGCCCGTCGAGTTCTGCCGATCGACGTCAGCTGTTTTGGCGGAGTCTGAGGGGGTAGCGGAGTCATTGGTGCCGCCAGCGTCTTTGGACTGGCTGCATCCGGACAGCAGCAGGAGCTGCGGCAGCAACAGAAGAGCAACAGCAGAAATGCGTAGCAACATCGACAGAGGCTCCGGTGCAGCAGGCTGTTTCGCGGGAAAAACAGCAATCAGGCGACTGAACTGTGTCCGGGATGTTATCTGACAGGGAATGGAAGTTCCAGGCCAGGGGACGCGGTCCGGATCTGGCCGGTCACACATCAGCTTCCCTGCAGGTTCTTCTCTGCCTGTTCGAGGGCCTCAGCGGTGGCACGGTGCGCGTCTGCGTTGGCGTCATCGAGAAGTCCGCGGAAGACTTTTTCAAGCAGGCGGTGGACCTTGGGGCGCCCCCCTCGCGCTGCCAGAGATTTCTCCAGATCGGTCCGCGCGTCCTCCCAGAGTCTCATTTCCGTCTGGATCTCACCACGAGTGGAGAGTAATTCCGGATTGTTGGGCAGCAGATTGAGAGCTTCGTTTGCGAGCAACAGTGCGCGCTGTGGATTATCCAGCTTTCCCCGGAGAATTGCGATGGCGAGATTGTTGAGAATCGCCGGATTTTTCCCTGCAGCGATCAGACTGCCCTGCTCAAGCCAGCCGCGAGCTTTTTCGTAACGTTCGTGAAGGATCGCGTGTGCTCCCAGCTGATTCAGGATTTCGGCCGACTGATTTTCACGAGCGCGGAACTGCAGAATCAGTTGTTCCGCCGCCTGCGACAGTGGATGGTCAAGCAGTGCAATCCGTGCAAGTCGATCAGCTGCATCCAGTCTGATCGGAGCCACTGTTCCGGCCTGGCGCAGCAGTTCGACAAGCTGCTGCGGACGTTCAGCGGGAAGTGCAGAAAAGTCCGGGATCCAATAATCTGCGGCAGGGCCTGCTCTGCGTGGTCGTCCGCTGAGAGCGTCAAATTCCTGCAGGCAGGCAATCCCAAACAGCAGCTGCTCGTCAGCATCTGAAGGAGGCGTGTGTGTATCTGTCTGCAACAAGCTGCGCACGCCGGGAAAGTCGCCAAGGACCATTAAGCATTCCGCGGCCGTGCGGCGAGCAGACTTATCGGCAGGTGCGTTTCGCAGAGCCTCAAACGATTTTTCTGCCGTGCTGCGGGCGGCCTCCAGCTGCCCCGACTTCACCAATAGTTCTACCGCTTTGCTGTTCAGCTCCGGATGCTTGTCCAGCAGCGGTTGCAGCAGTTCAAGGGAAGCAGCCGGTTCGTTGTTCAGTTCCAGGATTCGACACAGCGACAGCCGAACGTCAAGACGCTCGGGCAGCCTCTGAAATGCGTCCTTCCATTTCTCCGTGGAGTCTGCCACCACATCTTGTGGAAACCATGCGTCAAGACGTGCGAGACGATCCGCCAGTTCCACAGCCGTGATGTTCAGGGGGTCCAGCTTCAGCGCGGAGATAATCAAGCCAGCTGCCTGATCACGATTGAGCGTTCCGGCGGCAAACAGAGCCCCGGCGTGGGCTGTGTGTACCTCGGCAATCACTCGGCGAAACGCAGAGCGATCCGAAAGCTGGCGACCGACTTCAAGGACACTGACCGCAGCAGCAAAATCATTCTTCATGACATGCAGTCGTGCCAGAGCAATCCGCGTTTCCCAATCATTCGGACGCTGTAAAATTACCGCGGACAGCTTTTCAGCTGCTTTACCGATCGAGTCGGCCGTGACATCCTGACGTCCAAGAGACCGCCGCAACTGGAGCAGCGGCAGGTGATACCTTGGCGCCAGTTCAGCGGCGGCAGCCAGACTGCGTTCCGCCAGCAGCAGCTCACCGCGATTCAGGAGTACTGCAGCCAGTGTGGCGTGGGCTTCCACCAGACCTGGCGACACTCGCAGAGTCATCCGCAGGTGCTGTTCGATTTCGTCATCGGAGCAGCGATAGTGTGGAGTCGCGGACAGAGCATCCTGCACCAGCCACATTCGCGCCTCAGGAACCCCAAGTTCACCCCATTTCGATAATTGCAGCATCAGCTGAACAGCTTCGTCGAATTGACCCTCGTCGGCAGCAAATCGAGCTATTTCAAGCAGCGGTGTGTGATCATCCGGAAGCAGTCCGCTGAGTGCTCGCAGACGCAATTCATGCATCTCCGGGTGATTTCGACTCTCCGGATCCTGAATCTGGGTGCGGAGTAAGTTAATCTGCTCGCGCAGATCTCCCGGGGTTTCGATCACCAGAACAACGAGGCACACCGCCACGGCAACAAATGGAAGCCCGGGAAGCAACCTCAGCCATGCACGGGTCCAAAGCCAGCCCTCCGCCGCCGCCGAAATCCACTGCACCGTCAGAGATGGCCGGAGTATCATCAGCCTCAATGGCGGCAGCGAGACTTCCGTGCGGGGCCGATCGGGATTGTCCGAGTCAGCTGCATCCCGCTCCTCGTAATGGCCACTGTGTACATCAAGTTCGTCATCTGATGGGTCGCTCATTCCGTCTTCTCCAAATCGGCCCGCAGGGTGACCTCTGTGCTGGTGGCTGTCGAGAGAGTGACGAGGACGACGAGGGGTACAGGCAGCAGCAACATGCACAGCACTGCTGCAGTCACCGGCAGGCGGAAGGACTCCGTGGAAAACCGCTTCAGTGGCACCATTTCAAACCCAGCCACGAGCGTGTTCCAGAAATGAATGCACGGATTATCCCAGGAAGCTGCCTCACCCTGACGAGCAACGACAGGAATAGGCGACGTCAGCAGTCCGATGAAAAAATCTGCGCTCGTGAGCAAACCCAGATAGACAGGCAGAAGGAACGCGGAAGTCCATAGTGAAGAGCTCAACGCGACGCTGGAATGCCCCTTCAGCAGCCACACTGTCTGCAGCGAACTCACCAGTAAAAACGCGGCTGCCATCCCGACCAGCAACCCCAGTGTCTGGAACACCGAGCGACGCAGTGACACGCCCCACACCAGCGTCATCAGGTAGACGCCGGTCCACGCAAACGGGTTCCAAAGTACCTGGCCAATATCCACCGCCGTCGAGACAGTATGCAGGGTTTCTGCCTCGCGATAATTTGCGATATTGAAATACCACGCAAGATTCGAAGCAAACTGGGTCACCGCCGAGGCTGCCCACTGCGAAGCTGCAGCAGCCGTATCGGAAGGAACTCCAACTGCCCCCCACGCGAGCAATGCGAGCCCTCCAAGATGACGCCTGCCCATTCGATCCACGTGCGAGGCTGCGAAAGCAGCGATAGCAAACACACCCGCAAGACCCGCCCACACTTCATCACGCATGGCAAGGGCCAGTGCAAGACAGATGGCATCAGCCAGCAGCAGCAGATTCTGTGAGCCGCTCCAGCGAACAACACCCACTGATCGTCGCAACACAAAAAACATGAGTAAACATGACGCACAAACGGGAGGAATCCAGAAATCCACTGCAGCGGGCGTCAAACTGAACAGCGGCAGCGTCAACAGGGGCAAATGTGCCAGAAGCACACTACCTGGGAGTACTCGGCCATGACGCAGAAATTTGCGTAGCGACTTTCCGGCCACCGATGCTGCCCTCTCTACGGATGTGTAAACCTCAATGCCGCCGCAGTACACCTCTGCAGAATGGGAGGCTTTAAGTCAGCAGGCGAACAAAGGCAACAGCATTGAATTCAGGGATCAGGCGATTCGGAGTTTCGGGGCCGTTTTTGACGACCTTGTCAATTCAGCCGGAAAAGCCGAATCGAGATAATGAGAGTATTCTGCCGAAGGCAACGATTCTGCGGTCCCACGCACTCAGCGAACCAGCAGAAACTCGGGCGTCATAATCACCGCCCAGATCACATCCTCGATCTCTTCCGCCGTTGGCTCGTTCCCCAGCCCCTGCAGAAGCTCCGCCAGTTCTTCAGGCTGCGGATCGCGTGACCAGGCGAAATGACAAAGGTGCCTCAAAAATCCCTCACGGTCGGACTTCCAGCGACTGTGCAGCACGGCCGCACCGCGATGAAGGTAATCTGCAAGCACCGGTCCATTCGCAAGGTCAATGGCCTCCAGTGTCGTCAGCTCTTCCGGTCGCATCGAAACAATCTGCTCACGCTGCGGGCGGCCCAGCGAACGCATCAGAAAATCGTTCTTCATCAGTGATGCCCTCACCATCTGGAATTCTCCCGACATCGCCTGCTCAAGCCGACCACCACTGGCATTGCTGTTCACAGCCTGCCGCCAGACATCAAGGGCCGGAACGAGAACCACCGGAGACCATGGGCCGGGCACCGTTCCGGCTCGACCCTCGCGGCCGCCCGGTATCGACGCACTCGTGACCCATGACTCATCGCTGACAACCCTCTGAATTCCACCTGTCTCCAGTCGCAGCCGCAAATCCACGTACAATCCGGCTGGATTCGGACCACTCCCGGCATTCACGGCTGCCACCAGCAGTGTGTTTTCTCCGGACTTCAGCAAACTGCGAAGATTCACGACCCGCGGCTCAGCCCAGTTTTCGCCTCGCTCCGCTTCGCGGCCATTGACGTAGAGTACAAAACTGTTGTCGCAGGTGATCAATGCCGCTGCACCAGTGATCTTCCCAGTCACCTGGAATGCTTTCCGCACCGAAATTGATTCACCCGCTGCAGGAACTCCACCCCCGGCCGCACTGCCTCCCCAGATCCACTGGGGCTCAGGACCCGCGCTCGAGGCGCCAGCCGCAGACCCGGTGATGGGTTCCCTGACAACACGAATCACTGGCGCATCGAAGGCCGCAGGTGCCGACTCCGTCACTTGCCAGACACCATCGATAAACTGCTCCGCCGTCAACCGGCGCGCAAAAGGCCCCTGCCACATCTTTGCAGTCTCAGCCGACGATTGACGTACCACCGTCTCAGCCTGATATGCCGCTGACGATGCAATCAGAGCCACCAGCTTCTTCAGGTCATAGCCATCGTCCGAAAACTGAACCGCCAGATAGTCCAGCAGATCGGCATTCCATGGAGGCGACTGCATTGCATCGAGCGGATGAACAATGCCGCCACCGGTCAGCCGGTACCAGATCCGGTTGACGATCGTTCGCGTGAAACGGCCGTTCTCAGGGTGAGTCATCAATGCTGCCAGCTGCCGCAGCCGTTCGTCACGGGGAGCGGCCGCATTCACTTCGCCCAGCTCGGGAAACAGCCATGCCGCCTGAGCCTGTCGGTCCAGTGGTTTGTCACAGCGGTGGATCTCCAGCGGACGCTCAGAATAAATCGCCGCCATACCCCATGCTTCATCCAGCTTCCAGCGGTCAATGAAACTGTCGTGACAGGAAGCACACTTGAGGTTGATGCCAAGAAATGACTGCGCGACGCTCTGAGCAAACTGGATCTCTACGGTCTGTCCCGCACTCACCTCACCACGCCAGCGAATCCCATCGATGTATCCACGACTGGCGGGTGTCGTGGGAGCAATCAGCTCCCGCGCAAGTGCATCGAATGGCTGGTTGCTCAACAACGATTCATACAGCCAGCCACTGATCTGCTGACGACCACCAGTGATAAAGCCAGTACCACTGTAGTCGTTTCGGAGCAGATCGTTGAAAAACGTGAGCCAGTGATCCGCCCAGACGATTGGGTTCGCCACAAGCTGACTGATCAGCCGCCCCCGACGGTCGGCTGCCGTATCCGTGAGAAAAGCCAATCGCTGCTCCGGGGTTGGCAGCAAGCCCGTCAAATCCAGATACACTCGACGCAGAAACACCTCGTCAGAGACCACCGGCAGCGGATGCAGGCCAGCCGCGTGCCGCTGAGCATCCAGGATGCGATCAATCGGATTTTCACGCCCCGTTACCGCAGTTGGAAGTTCGGGACGCCGTGGACGCAGAGGCGGCTCCCAGGCCAGCGGCGCAAAAGAAAAGCCCGCCTCCCATGCCACTCCTCCCTGAATCCAGTCACGCAGCACTGCAATGTCTTCATTCGTGAGCCGAGGCTGGTCTGCCGGAGGCATCTGTTCTGCTGGATCGTCACTGAGAATACGCTGCAGTATTCGCGACTCTTCGGGTTTGCCAGGAATCACATAACCAGAGTCCACCAGCAGTTCGCGTGTATTCATGGAAAAGCTGCCACGTGCCTCGCGACCGCCGTGGCACGGTACACAGTGCTTCTTCAGCACCGGCAGCACTGCGTGAGAAAAATCCTGCGGCACTTCCTGAGCTCGTGCAGAAACCGACGGCTGCAAGGTAACCATTAACACAATTACAGACACGAACAGATCAAACACCCGCGAACACATAATCCCGCTTCCATATGAAAGTCTGTGATACATGCTCTGCACCAATCAGCCACGTCCAGCCCCAATCAGCGACCGGCTCCCGAAAGAATACAGTTCTGACAGGATTTTCACAGCCAGTCTCCCGGCCCGCAAAGGATAAAAGGCAAACAGCAAAAAACACAGAAAGCCCGACCAGACCTGAGTCTGACGAGCTTTCTGTGGCGGAGGAGGATTCAGTGGCTGCTGGATGTCAGTCAAAAAGCGAGTTCAGCAGAGATGATGCCGAACGGCCGGATGTGCTCTTCGGGGCTGACCTGGGTGCCGACTTGGGTGCAGGCTTCGGTGCCAACTTCGGTGCAGGCTTCGAGTCAGCGGCGACCGTCGGACTCGGCAGCTCAGGCTCCGGATTCGATGAAACCGCTCGCACGCTCTTCAACGGTGAGGGCGCCGATACCTGTCGTGTGCTGCCTGCGGCGCCCTGATCCGAAACGGTCTGAGTCGTCTGCGGCAGTGTCGGTACGGCGTAGGAGTGCATCACTGTTCCGGAATGCTGACCGACGTGGTGGTGAAACCCGTAGACAGTCGGCGGGCACATTCGTGAATGGAAATGCGAAGGAATTGGAGCCGCCGGCAGACGGCCGGGCTGGTTCTGCCACGTGGGAACTTTGTGGTAATAGTAGCCCAGCTGAGTTGTGTCCGTCGGCTGGTAAACGCTCGGGTACTGAGCGATAAACCCACCACCCGGGGCTCCGTACGGTGCCTGGGGAGCTGAGAGTCCATACCATGCCCAGTTGTGGTTGACCGGCAGGTTGACCGGAGGATTCCAGCAGGCGTCCGGATAAAGCCGAATGCGGCAAAGACAACAGCCAGGATTCTCACAGGCCGAGCCATTTTGACAGTGCTCACAGTCCGCACCGGCCACAACATGAGTGTGTTGCTGAGCCAGGGCGGAGTGGCTGGCAGTGAACAGCAGGGCCGCAGCCAGCCAGACAGAGGACGACATCTTCATTTCACGGGCACTCCGCTAAGTATCGAAACAGAACATTTCCGGCCTCACCAGCTCTGATGCGGCAGAGGCTGGGGGGAAGTCATTGGGTTCCAGGTTCCAATTGTCGTGATGCGGCTGGAGGGTAATCCGGAACTGTAGTTGTATTGGTGATTTACCGTCGGGGCGAGCGGCACCGTCATCGGCATCCCATAACCCTGAGCACTGTAGAGACGAGTGTCAGCAGGGTTCACATAACCCGGCTGATCGGCGTAGACCATGTTGTACTTGCCGACGAGCGGAAGCCCCTGACCACAGGCCCCGGATGGAACGGCCCAGCCGAACAAGCATTGGAAGACTTTATCTCCATAATCCACGAAACCGGGACCATAGCCGCCATTGCATCGACAGGGATTGCACTGGCAGTGTTGGCAAACTCCAGCACCGTGACCCCCGAACCAATGCCCAGGCGAAGCGGGATGATAGATTGACCCGTTCTGGCCTCCGTGTCCGTGCTGCCCACCGTGTCCGGAAAGTCCACCGGCATCGCTGCCAGCCTGTCCGGCGTTTCCACCGTGAGCGGTTCCTTGACCGTTTCCTGCACCCGAGCCATTGTTGAGGCCACTTCCATGGCCCTTCCCGGACTGTGCGGAATTCCCGGCATGGTCTCCGTTTCGAGCCACCGTGCGTCCGCCCGCAGCACCGGATCGGTGACTGCCGGCAGCAGAACCCTTACCTCCGAAAAGCCGCCCCAGCAGGCCATTGCCGCTGCTCCTGCCGCCTGCACCGTTGCAGCCCTCAACGCCGCCGCAATTCTCGCCGCAGCTGCAGCTACTCTCGCCGCAACCTTCCTTGCAGCCCTTCCTGCCACAACCGCAGCCTTTGCCATTCTCACCGCAGCCTTTGCCGTTCTCACCGCAGCCTTTGCTGTCACTACCGCCTTCGCCGCAAGGCGTTTCGGCGCAGGCGCTCTTGTCTGCCTTCGCTGCAGCGGCAGGTGCGGCAGGCTGAGCAGCGGCCGTCGCTGCATCCTGCCGCGCGGCTCGGAGTGCAGTGGTTGAGGCCACGCCGACAGCCGGACGCAGATCGGCGGTGCGGGCAACGCCTTCGTCGGCCAGCACAGTACCCATCGAACACAACAGCCATGCCGCAGCAACCGGCCGCAGCAGACATCGCACAGTTCTCATACTGCACCACCTGATCGGGCGAAATTCATACTCGGAAAAGGTCAAACACGCTGAGACCGACAATTAAACCAGCAACCGTCAGCGGAGTGCCGGCGGAGTGAATAAACTAAATGGACTGATACTGGTCCGGTAACGGACATTCACTTCTGTTCCCTTGAGCTTCCAGTGCTCCTGAGACCATACGCCGAACGGAGTTACCAGCCACTCACCGTTCACCTGATAGTAATACGGCGGATACAGCGCCTTGTACTGATGACCATAAAGCATCTCGTGCGGCTGGAACGCCGGATTCATAATCACCGTACCACCGACCTGGTGAGGGATGCCTGGAACTGGTGCAGGGTACAGAGCAGCGCCGGTCTGCGGATAACCGGCCTGGGCTGTGCCGGAGTTCCCGTTCCCACGCATCGACGGAGCACTTGCCACCGGTGCCGGAGCGGGGACAACTTCGGACTGACGAACAGTCGCAGGACGACCTGAGGTGACTGCGGCCGGAGTGACATTTGCCCGACTGTTCTTTTGATCCTGCTGACCGGCCGATGTGCGGCGTACGACGCTCTGCTTCTCGGCATCCTCGACAACTGCTCGCTCGACCCCTTTCGTGGACGAACGACTGTTGCCCTTCTCCGAATCACTTCGGCCTGTCAGCCAGCCCACGAGGCCTGGCGAGGACTTCTGACGTGTCGGCGTGTCACCAGCATGAATGCTGCCGGCAGTAATCGCGGTCAGCAACAGCGCGACAAGACTCTTACGAAGCATTTCCAACCCCCCTCCATGGATTGATGTGCCAGTCGGCCAGGAGTTGCATCGGCTTCCAGCCGACCCCCGTCCAACAGCCGAACTCCGCAGCTCCACAAACACAGCCCGGGGGCTGCCATGGGATGCCGAGAGTCCTCTCCTTTCCCTGAAATTCGACCAAAGCTGACGGCTGTATTGAGTGTTCCGGAGTTGCCGGGCCATGGTTCCCCGGTGTTGTCAGTCGGTGAGCCGATCAGTATTCCCGATCGTTGAATTTCTCCCGGATTACCCAGGCCCCCAAAACACCCCGTGTGAGTAAAAAGCCGTGCATTGGATCACCTGCAATCGTTTTCGCATCGACGGGTCTGGTCGCGATATCTTCAGAAGATCTCTGCCACTCGCTTTCAGTTGAAAGGATCATTAGAAATCACTCCGTGCCGCGAGGATGCCTGTTGCAGACGTGATGAATACTGGCGGAAAAGCGTGTCGCCGATGCTGATTTGCCGAGTATGGAATGGGAAGTGCCCTTTAATTCAGGATAGAGACTCGTATGAACATCACCCGTCGCCTTGTCTGTAAGCTGACACCGCTTTTGTTTTGGCGTTCAGCGCTGTCATCAGTCATCGACACAGAGCCCGCGAGTGCATTTCCATTCGGCAGTGATCATCCGGATCTGGATACCTTGACAACGGGGGAGTGGTGGCTGAAGGGTGTGGGTTCTGCAGCAGCGGGAGAAACCAGAGACGCCAAACGCAAAGTGAGGGGTTCGCAGTCTCCGCCGCCATCGATGGACGTGCCGCGTGAAAATGTCGTGTGCTTTGCGTATTACACGCATCAGAACGGGGTACTGAAGATGAGTGCTCAGCTGTTCCCGCTCAAACCCGGTGAAGAGCGTGTGGCTCGGCTGGAGCTCATGTCAGAAGGAGAGTGGAAGGAAATTGCGAAGGCAGAGGTCCTCTATCCGGGCTGGGATTCGCATTTCCGTGTGGAAGGCTGGGACAATGGAAAGGACGTTCCGTATCGTGTGCGACACGGCGAGCAAGCGATGTTTGCAGGACTCATCCGCCGCGATCCAGCGGACAAGGATGTCATCGTTGTGGCCAGCCTCAGCTGCAACTCCAGCCGTACCGTGGGACCGCGAACAGAAATTCTTGAAAATCTCCTCGCTCAGAATCCGGATTTACTTTTCTTCAGCGGTGATCAGACGTATCGACACACCGAACACACGGCGGGTTGGATTGAGTTTGGCCTGCAATTCCGGGACGTTATTCGCGACCGACCAACGGTCTGCATTCCGGATGATCACGACGTCGGGCATGGAAATCTCTGGGGTGAGTCGGGCGGTCAGTCACAGATCCAGGGGGATGCGGACGGCGGCTATCGCTATCCCCCAGCCTATGTGAATCAGGTGCAGCGGCAGCAAAGCTGGCACCTGCCCGATTCCCCCGATCCGGCACCGGTGGATCGGAATATCAGCGTGTACTTCACCCGAATGACCGTGGGAGGCATCGACTTTGCCATCATCGAGGATCGGAAGTTCAAATCCGGTCCCGCGGGCAGGATTCCTCAGCTGGGTCCACGACCGGATCATGTGAATGATGCTTCGTATGATCCGAAGAGCATCGATCTGCAGGGCCTCGAACTTCTTGGACTGCGACAGGAAACGTTTCTTCGTGACTGGAGTCAGGATTACAGTGGTGGCGTGGAAATGAAGTGCGTACTGTCCGCCACTGCTTTCTGTGGTGCGGTCCATTTGCACGGCGGCCCCGATCAACGACTGCTTGCCGATCTTGACTGCAACGGATGGCCGCAGAGTGGTCGCAATCGGGCGTTGCGCGCGATTCGGCGCGCGTGGGCTTCACATTTATGCGGCGACCAGCATCTGGCTGTTGTCGTCAAGCATGGAATTGATCAGTTCGGTGACGGCCCATTCGGTTTCACCAGTCCGGCGATCGTCAACACGATCTACGGTCGCTGGTGGCATCCGCTCGATGAAAAGGCCGGCCCGAATCCCGTTCCAGACAGCCCGCTGCCGTGGACCGGCGACTTCCGCGATGGCCTTGGCAATCCGATCAGTATGCTGGCCTATGCCAACCCGGAAAACATGCAGGATGAAAAGCAGCGCGCTGACGGCTATGGGCTTGTTCGATTCGACAGGAAAACGCGTGCCATCACTTTTGAGTGCTGGCCACGCTTTTCGAAAGTCGCTGACGGTGACAAAGCTCAGTTCCCCGGCTGGCCCATCACGGTTCCGATGGAAAGCAATGACGGACGCGAGGTCGCAGGATGGCTGCCGGAACTGGTGTTTGAAAGCGGAATCAATCCGGTCGTGCAGGTTGTGGAGGAAGCCACCAACGAAGTCCTCTACACGGTACGTGCTCAGGCCGGCCGCTTCCATCCTCGCGTCTATTCCACAGGCAAACACTCAATCAAAATCGGACTTGACTGGCCTCGTGAAGAGGTCTTCGCCGGTCTTGAACCAAAGCCCAGAACAGCGTCAGGCCAGAAACTTGTGAAGTTGTGAATTCACTGCACTTTCTGAAATCTTCATCGAATGCTGGTAAAACCTGAACTGGAATGCGATCCCATGAAGCGTCTAATCACAGTCACCATGGTGCTGCTTGGGTCGCTGATCAGACTGCACGCTGCTGACAGTCAACCAGCCAGACCGAACATTCTCATTATCCTCGCTGACGATCTTGGCTGGTCAGATCTCGGATGCTACGGGGGTGAGATCCGCACACCGAACCTTGATTCGCTGGCAGCAAGCGGTTCGCGATTCACGCAGTTCTACAACTGCACTCGCTGCTGCCCCTCCCGAGCGTCGCTGCTCACCGGGCTTTACCCGCACCAGGCCGGCATCGGTCTGATGACGTCCGATCAGGCCGCCAGGTTTCCAGGTGCCGGGGACAAGGGTGAAGCGTTCCCTGGTTATCGAGGTGCGCTCAATGCCAGTTGCGTGACCATCGCACAGGTGCTCAAGTCGGTCGGGTACAGCACCGCAGCTGCCGGAAAGTGGCACGTCGGTGACCGTGAGCTGCCAACCAAACGCGGCTTCGATGACTTCTACGGTTTTGTGGGTGGTTACGGTGTCGATTCCTGGGAGCCACGCATGATGGCGCGGTTGCCCGAAGGCAGACCACAGCGCAGCTACCAGCCCGGTGAATTCTTCGCCACGGACGCGATTACCGACCACGCACTGGATTTCCTCGCCCATATGAGGTCTTTGCACGCCCCGTGGCTGCTCTATGTCGGGTATCAGGCCCCGCATTTCCCGGTCCAGTCAAAACTCGAAGATATGAACGGTTACCCGGAAATCTACTCGCAGGGCTGGGATACTATTCGAGCCCTGCGCCTTGCTCGGCAGAAAACAATCGGTCTGCTGCCGCTGACAACTGCACTCACCCCGCCCGCGAGCATTCCTCACCCGGTCGCATCGAAACGTCTCGGTTCGTGGACAGGTGATGGAAATAATCCCGCATGGGATTCGCTGCCCGCCGATCGCCGTGCTGACCTCGCCCAGCGCATGGCCGTCTATGCCGGTATGGTCACCGGGATGGACCGAAATATCGGACGTCTGCTCGTGGATCTGCGTGCCAGCGGACAGCTCGATAACACTCTGATCCTCTTTCTGAGTGACAACGGTGCGTGTGCTGAATGGGAGCCGTTCGGATTTGAGATGCTTCCGACACTGAACCCCGTTCCCGGCATCGGCCTGAATCAGGGTACGCAGGCTCTGCCAAACAAACTCTACCTCGGTGACGAACTTGCCGGAATGGGCCAGATCGGTTCGTTCCCGGCCTACGGCTCTGGATGGGCCAATCTGTGCAACACGCCGTGGCGACTCTACAAACATTATGCTCACGAAGGGGGCATCGGTACTCCGCTTATCGCACACTGGCCCGCTGCCAGTGGAATGACGCCAAACATCGGGCGACTTGTAACTGAGCCGTCCCATTTGATCGACATCATGGCAACTTGTGTGGACATCGCTGGCGCGAAGTATCCTGCCGAGTGGAATGGAGAGAAGATTCTCCCAATGGAAGGCCTGAGCCTGCGTCCGCTGCTCGTTCCTTCCGCTGGTCACGCGACCTCGCTCCCGCCTCGCTTTATCGCCTGGGAACACGAAGGCAACCGCGCTATCCGCGAAGGCAAATGGAAACTCGTCTCCGTCGCCGCAGCGCCCTGGGAACTTTATGACATGGATGCCGATCGCGAGGAAATGAATGACATCGCCGCGGCCCAGCCGGAACGGGTAAGCGAGCTGTCCCTGAAGTGGGAAGCATGGGCGAAACGCACCAATGTCCTGCCCCGCCCCGACGCCCCTCGTGCCACAATTCCCAAACGCTGACTTTGGTTCGCTCCTGCCGCGCCGCTGGATAAAAAGACCAACGCGGGCACCGTCGGTACAAAACACAACTTGTCCCCCATCCGCAGCTTCAGCCGCCGACCGACAGTCCAATATCACAGGTTTTCTCTTAATCGCAGTGATAAAGCGGGTGTGTTGTGAGACCGCGAGGTCGGCGGCGGGGCGTTCGCAGGGCCTTTTGCCCGCAGGCTGCCACCATGCGGATGAGCGGCTGGTCAGCGGTTGCGCGGAAGCCCCCGGCTATGCTTTGCATCGAAGGTGCGCGCGCTGGCCAGGGCGTTGGTGGGGCGTTTGCAGGGGCCTTTTGCCCGCAGGCTGCCGCCATGCGGCTGAGCGGGAGCTCCCGGCTTGGATGGTGAAACGGTGTTAAGCACACCTGACTTCGTTCTTTGGATCCGCTCCACCGTGACAAGGCGTGCGGGGGATGTCAAAACCCCGGTCACGGTGCGCTCGACCTCAAAGTGCATGGCACCTGCAGCGAAAATCCCAGACATTTTATTGGCATCCGCATCATTTGGTGCGACACCGGGGACAGTCCCCGCGGGCACGGCGGCAGGCGTGCACCGGCGGCCGCTGGCTGGACGGTAGAATCGTCACAATCCGAAGAGTCCCCAGAAACCGGATCAGGTGGGCCGTTGCCGGGGACAGTCCCCGCAGTCGCAGACACAGGGGAAATCAGATGGGGCGGTGGCCGGCAAATGGGGCCCGTTTCGACGCAAAGGTGCATGGCACCTATTGAGAAACATCGACGTTTAGGTGCATGGCACCTGTCCGAGAAAAACTCAGAGATTTTATTGGTATCCGCATCATTTGGTGCGGCACCGGGGACATTCCCCGCGGACACGGCGGCAGGTGTGCAACAGCGGCGGTTGGCCGGGCGGTAGAATCGTCACAAACCGAAGAGTCCACAGAAACCGCAACGACTGCGCCGTTGCCGGGGACAGTCCCCGCAGTTGCAGACGACCGGGAAATAAGGTGGGCCGTGGCTGGCAAACAGGGCCCGTGACGGCCCTGAGGTGAGTACAGAGATGCATGGCACCTGCAGGGCTGACCGCAGCCCAGGTCAGGCCGAATAGATCGACCGTGTTTACCGAGCCTGCCCGCATCTCTCAGACGACGATTTTGTGGCTGAGGACCTTGCAGGGTTTCTGAGTTGAGCCGGGGGGGCTGCCGCCACGCGGCTGAGCGGTTGGGCGGAAGGCCCCGGCTATGTTTTTGCACCGAAGGTGCGCGCGCTGGCGAGGGCGTTACCGGGGCGTTGGCAGGGCCTTTTGCCCGCAGGCTGCCGCCATGCGGCTGGAATCACTGGCAGCGCGATGCGGCGATTTCACAGGGGTGATGTCAGCGTTCTGTGCCCGCGGACTGCCGTCCGGCGGCTCATTGCGCGGCCTCAGGTGCCATGCACCTTGAGGGTGGAGAGCAAGTTG
>JBJTOP010000045.1:0-9260 GCA_046074645.1 Planctomycetaceae bacterium
GGTCGTTCGCACTTTTCGATGATTTTTGAAAAAAGCCCGGATCAGAGGCTGAATTGCCCCTGAGTATTTTCGTCTCCTCGTGGTGTCAGCGTGTCGACGCGACGCATGTTGGGTTGGCATTTGTACACTCTTTGGCGGTCGTCGTAGCAGGAATGGCAACTTGCAAAGGCACCTGGAACTGCTTATTCTGAAAGTGGTGGAAGTGCCAGCCCCTCAGTTGCTGTAGAGAGCGCGGGTACAGGAATGTCATGTCAGGAATTGTGCGAAGAATGCAGCTCGCTGCTGAGCGAGGCTTATCGACAGATGCAGTCGAGGGTTGCGAAACGACGGAAGCTGGAGGATGACAGTCAGCCTGTGCAGATCACCGAAGAGGTGCTGCGCAAAGAATTCTGCCAGGCTTTCGGTGAGCTGCAGAAAAAGGAGAATTTTCCCAGGGGACGACTTGCCGGGTGCAGGACAATGCACCTTGCGGATCTTTTCTGGGCACGTTCAGCCTGTCTGCAAGATGCAAATTCCTTGCGTTCCCTCGTCCAGTGGATCACGGACAAAGTCGTCCCACAGATGCTCAAAAAATACCGTTCGCCTTTTGCATACGAAGCCGGTGATGAACTGCCCACATTTTTGCTCGGACCACCAAAGGTCAGCAATAAAAATCCGAAAGGCGCAGAACCCGCGACAAATCCGGAAGACGCAGAGCCCGTTCGACTCCGGCAATATCTCGGAAAAGCCCCGCTCACAGGGTGGCTCGGAACGGTCTTCAGAAATCGGATGCGGGATAAACGGCGTAAACGTAAACGGCAGGTACTCTCCGAACTGCTGCATGAAAACGGCAAGAAAAATGAAGAGCTGTTTGAGAATCTCATGTCAAAAGCTCCGGCTCTTCGGGAGCGACTGCGACTTTCAGTGATCCAGTTTCTTGCCGGGCGAACGTTGCCACAGAAAAAGGCTTTTAAGCTGAGGGTGGTCGAGGGCTTGACCAACGATGATTGTGCTGCGAAGCTCGATTGTGAACCGGGTAATGTGTCTGACCGTCTGAACGGTTGCCTTGATGCCTTGTGCGTTGACACGCGATTCCGGAACTCCCTGATTGCGATCGAGAATGAATTGAAGCTGCCGGAAAACTTTTTCACCCACTTCCTGCTGCCATGTTCAGGCACTGAGAATTTGGACGAAGAGCAGCAGAAAAAGCAGCAGAAAGAGCAGCGCAAACAGCTTGAAAAGGATCTTGGGAAACTCTTCAACTGGATGACAGACAAAGAGACCCGGGACCACCGTTTGCGGCACGATGTTCATTGGGCTTTCGCCCAGGCCGTCTGTCGTCGGTCTGCAGAACAAAAAATGGTGCTTAAGCTGCGGATTCTTGATAACATGTCTTCTGAGACCGCAGCTTCTTACATGCAAAGCACGACCGAGCGTGTGGTCAGGCTGTTTGACAGGGCCTTGCTGGGAGTGTGCGGGGATCGTCAGTTTTCAGGAGAACTGCAGTGGCTGGAGATGGAGTTCGACCTTGATGAGGACGCTTTGCGTGCCGGGATGGAGGACGCTTCGACCGCGTGGTTGAACAGAATCTTCGGCTGGATCGACGACAGCAGGGGAATGATCGAGGAAATCGAGAATTAGTTCCCGTCGGTAACGATTGATCTTGCACTTCTGCGTCAGTAATCACGGGGAAATGAAGCATGTCCAGCAGTGATCCACTTGGGATGTCGGGGTTGTCAAAATCACAGCGTCGGGAGCTGTGGGAAGAGGCCTGGGAGCAGGTGATCGATTCTGAGCAGATCGATTCAAAGCAGATCGATTCAGAGGTTGACGATGAAACGATCGCAGCCTGCGCTTCCGGTTTGCTCGAGCCAGCCGACAGAGATGCTGTTCTGCAAAGAATTTATCAGAGTGCTTCAGCGATCGAAAAGTATCTGGCTGCGCGGCATCTGACTGAGTCCGTGCTGCCGCAGTCACAGGTTTCTCCCGCGCAGCCATCATCAGCAGAGTTCCTGCAGAATCAAAAAGGCAGCCTCTTCAGAAGTTCAGTTCTGCGTTTGGTGTCTGCGGGTCTGCTGGTCGCACTGCTTGCAGGGATCCTGATTCGGAATCAGCAACTTTCGAATTCTCTTGCAACGCTGTCAGCAAAGGATTCAGAGCAGCAGCGAAAGCTGACGGAACTGCAGCTGCTGACATGTAAGCTTGAAGCCACATTGCTTGCAGCCCAGCGCGGATCAGCATGGGTTGTCGGGCGGATTAACCCTGGACTTGTCGGCGTTGCACTTCTGGAGATCGCACGTAACCGCGGAGGCGTCGAAGAGTCGCTGGCCGTGTCCCGCGAACTTGACGAGCGATGGAAACAGTCGGTTGATGAGTTACGGTCAGAATCACAGGAATCCACCGAGGCCGGAATCGAGGACGCCCTGCGACTGCTCACCGGATTGTCGCTGAAGGTGTTTTCCCAGGATGCAGATAACCGCGATGTCAACGATCACTTCCAGCCTGCGACTGCGGCGGTTGACAAGCTGCTGCTGCAAAGTCCCGACGATCCGCGGGTGCTCAACCTCCAGGCGGTGCTCCTGCTGACGAAGTCTGTTTCGATCATTGGCGAGGAACGAGCGGCCCTTGAAAAGCAGGCAGAGGAAATTCTGAAGGCGATTGTGGCACGTCATCCGGATTTCATGGAAGCCCTGCTGAATCTGGCTCTGCTCACCCGCAACAGCGACCCGGAGACTGCCAGAACACTGTTCGAAAAGTTCATTCAGCAATCTGACGATCCAGAGCTTTCCGCGGCGGTGAAGCAGTATCTGGAACCCTGACGTCAGATAACCATACCTCAACCTTGATTTGTTCGTCCTGCACGAGGAATCCTGCACATGCGACATTCAGCAATATCGGCCTGTCTGATGCTCCTGATACTCAGCTGCGGCATCAGTGCGGCGCCGGCCATGCAGTTGGCATCTCAGTCATCGCCCGACGAGGCTCCCGGGGCATCCAACGCTGCGCGGATTAAACAGCGGGATCAGCTGATAGAGACACTCCCGCAGCTTTTCGCCGAAGGTGACCCCGCCAAAACACTCGAAGTGCTGCAGCAGGTTCTGCAACTGGAAACCGAAGCCTTCGGTAAAACAAACCTCGAACTGACCGGCACATGGGAGATGCTGTCAAAGGAACATCTGAAACTGCAGCAGATTGAACAGGCCCGTGCAGCTGCACAGCAGATGCTGGATATCAACACTGCTGTGAATGGTAAGGATCACCCGGACACAGTGATGACGCGCTGGAGAGTGGACTTTCTGGACAAGCTGGCAGCAGCTCCAGAGAACATCCAGGAGCAAATCGCCGACGACACAGTGAAAGCTGATCAGCTTTTTCAGTCAGGAAAAATTCTCGAGTCCGCCCAGGTGCTGCTGCATCGGGCGAAGCTGGAGCAGGACCTGGCAGGTCGCGACCACCCGTACCTGATTGAAACGTGGCAGTATCTGGCAGTTTGCTTTGACACGACGAAGAACTACCGTCTGATGGAAAAAGCCGCGCTACGAGCGGTATCGATGGCGAGGAAATCTCTTGGAGATGAGCATCCGACGATGGCTTTCGCGGCCTACCGGTACGCCGTGAGCCTGATTCGTCAGGGAGCTCCTCATGCGATCGATGCAATGAAGCCACTGGAAGACGCCCGCAGAATCTTTGTGAAGCAGGAACGTCTGGATCTGATCGCAAACGCCGATGACTGGCGCGGGCAGGCACTGGCTCTTCAGGAGCGTTACCAGGAGTCCATAGAAGCCTATCAGTCCGCTCTTGATGGATTCCAAAAAATTCCAGGCAATCATGACCTGGAGGTCGCAACCACGCGCAATAATCTTGGCCTTGTCTACAAGAATCTCGGCGATCTCCGCAAGGCAGCAGAGCAGTATCAGGGTGCCATCACGCTGACTCGCAACGCCCTCGGTGAAAAGCATCCGAATTACGCCACAGCGTTAAGTAATCTGGGTGGCGTTTACCTGGCGCTCAGGAATGGCGAAGAAGCTGAACGGCTCTGCCAGCAGGCTCTGGATATCCATATCGAAGCGTATGGAGCTGACGATCCCCGGTGTGCCATGCAATATGGAAACCTGGCACCAGTTTGTTTTGAGCTCGGCGACTACCAGAAAGCCGAAGTCCTTTTTCTGAAAAGCCAGGAGCTGTTCAAAGCCTCCGTCAAGGCGGACGATCCGCGTCTTGCATTCGCACCGAACGGTTTGTCGCAGATTTATGTCAAGCAGGGAAAGCTGTCGGAGGCATTGCAGATGGCCACTGAAGCGATGGAGATCCGACGACGGAGCGTTGGCGAGAAGCACCCCGACTTTGCAGCCTCGCTTTCTCAGCTTGCGTCCGTGAATGCTTCGCTTCGTGAGCTGCAGAAATCTGAGTTGCTGTATCGTCAGGCACTGCAAATCGACAGCGATGCTCGCGGAGCCGATCACCCGATGACGCTGATCACCGCAGACAATCTTGCGGGAGTGCTCCGAAAGAACGGCAAATCAGCTGAGGCCTTTGATCTGCACGTGGATGTTGTTCAGAAGACACTTGACTGGATGAATCGGGTCTCGCCGCTGCAGACAGAGCTCCAGCAACTGGAATATACTCGGAAACTGAGGTTGCGGATCGACCCGCTCGTTTCGCTCACGATCGATGCATCGCTGGATCCCAGTTCCACGATTGCCGCTGTTATGGAATGGAAAGGCATCAACCTGTTGCGGTGGCGTTCCCGGCGCGGTGTGGCCGATTCAGAGGGGAGTACGGGGCGCACGAAATTCGACCTTCAGGCACTGCAGAGCTCTATTCCGCCTGATGTGGTTTTGGTGGACTTTCTCACTTACCTGCATTCGGCACCTTCGGAAGAATCCGAAATGATGTGTTTCAGTCATCGCCTGATCGCCTCGGTGTTACGGAATAACGGCCCTCCTGTGTTGCTCAATCTGGGCGGGCTTCGAGAGATCAACGAGGCCATCGACACGTGGCGAGCGGGGCTCACCCTGACCGATTCACAGCCGGCCTCTGCCGCCGGTCTACGTCTTCGCAGACGACTCTGGGAACCGATACTCCCGCATCTCAAGGCTGGGGACAGTGTTTTGATCTCAGCCGATGGTGAACTTGGAAAGCTCCCGTTCAACGCATTGCCGGGGTCAATGCCGGGGACTTATCTGCTGGAAGAGCATCGGATTGCGACGATCGCAGTTCCTCGGCTGCTGCCGGCGCTGTCTGAAAAGTCCGATCAGCAGCCTGCGGGCAGGTTGCTTCTGGTCGGCGGTGTGGACTACGACGCGGGTGTCAGTGGCGAATCCAGTCAGACGTTGCCTGGAGCAGAGCCGGAACTTGCTGAATTGTCTCTGTTGAGGAGCGATTTCGGGGGCAGCTTTCGACCACTTGAAGAAACATTACCGGAAGTGGAGGCGATTCAGGAACAATACGCGAGCGCATTCCCCGACGCGGACGGCGACTCCGTAAAACTTCTCAGCAAATCCGCAGCAACCGAGTCGGCGTTGAGAGAGCTGGCGGGTAAGTATAAAGTTCTGCACATTGCCACTCACGGTCGATTCACAAATCCGGTGAAACTCCTGCCACAAGTTGGCACGGGAATCAGTATTCAGCCTGCCGATCAGGGGGCGTTGATCACAGCGGTGGCCCCCGACTGTGACACTCCCGCTGACCAGCGTCCCCGCATCAACGATCTGCTGCTGGCGATCGCCGAGGGCGACGAGGAATCTGTTTCGCTGGAAGGATTCCCAGTCGAAGAAATCCGGGCGCGGCTGAAAGGTTCGCCCCTGTCACCAGTGCGGCTGAAAGTGCTCCCGGCAGGCAGCGACACACCGGTTGTCCATGATCTCTTTCGACAACCCCTGCTGAAGGAGGGACCAGTGATCAACTCTGACCTGTTGTCCTGTCTTGCATTAGCAGGAGCAAACGGTGTCGGCAAAGCAGGGCCGGACGATGGTCTGTTCACTGCAGCAGATGCCGGTGCTCTGCAACTGCAGGGCACGGAACTTGTGGTTCTGTCAGCCTGCAGCACAGGTCTGGGTACCACAGCCAGCGGAGAGGGCTTGCTGGGCCTGCAGCGAGCCTTCCAGATTGCCGGAGCAAAGACAACGATCTCCACTCTGTGGAATGTTGATGACGCAGCCACTCGCCAGCTGATGGTTCGCTTTTATCAGAACCTCTGGGGCGAGCAGAAAAAGTCGCGGCTGGATGCTCTTCGTGACGCTCAGTTATTCATCCTGAATCATCCCGAATCGATCACTCAGAACAGTGGCAATCGGCAGGGCGGTCGACGCCCTCCGACTGTTGTCACGACAAACTCCGGTAGTGATCCAGGTCGCACTTCGCCCTATTACTGGGCGGCCCCGGTGCTCTCGGGAGACTGGAGGTAGAAATGCCGCGCCTGCCACATCGACCGGTGTATCCGAAACGCGGGGTCTGCCGAATTCTGCTGAGCTGGCTTGCTGCAGCCTGTTTGGCCCTCGGCTTGCAAAGCAAGGCTGTCTCCGCCGATCCGGAAGGGCAGATTCACGCACTCCTGATCGGCGTCACCAAATACCCAAACCTTCGCAATCGTGACCTGCGTGGACCAGCCAACGATGTGGAACTCCTCGCCGACATTCTGATGCAGCAGTACGGAGTCGAGGCGGACCGGATTCAGATGCTGGTGGAAGGTGAGACTGACGAACTTCGACCGACCCGCGGCAACATTGAAAGGGCCTTCCAGCAACTGGCTGAACTGGTAAATCCAGGTGACGAGTGTGTCATTCTGCTTGCCGGTCACGGTTCCCAGCAGCCTGATGAACTGCAGCAAGGCGACGAGTCAGATGGGTTGGACGAAGTCTTTCTTCCGCTGGACACGGAACGCTGGAATGGACAAACGATTGAGACTCCCGGGAAAGTACCAAATGTGATTACGGATGACGAGCTTTCAGGCTGGTTGACAGCGATCCGAGAGAAAGGTGCAAACGTCGTGTTCCTTGCAGACGCCTGCAGCTCAGGGACGCTGACACGCGGCGAGACGGCAGAGTATCGAGGTGTGACTCCGGGAGAACTTGGGATTCCAACAGAGCTGTTGCAGCGGTCTGGTCGTCAGTCGGCTGTCGCCGCACAGCCTGCGACGTTTCCGCCTGAGACGCTGCTTGATCAGAGTCGGACACCCCGCAGCCCCGCTCAGGGACAACTGGTGGCCCTGTTTGCCGCAAGACCAGGCGAAATCACCAAGGAAGCTCTGATCGATGGTCGCTTCTATGGCCGCTTCAGCTGGGCGATTGGCGCCGCGCTTTCAGAGTCCCGCAGAAATGCTCTGACCTACCGAGAACTCATCCGCCAAATTCAGTCGTCCTATCACAGATATCGCTGGGTCGACACCCATCCGACATTCGAGTCGGATTCCGCAGAGCTCGACCGCGAAGTCCTCGGACGCAAATACTGGCCAAAACGCAGCAGCACTCTGCTCTCGAAAGACCCTTCCGGGACGTACACAATCGATCGTGGAGAACTGCATGGGCTGTCCGCCGGCACACTGCTGGCGGTCTATCCACCCCGAGCAGTTCAGCCGGCTGGATTTGTCCGAATCAGCACCGCCGGTCAGGTACGTTCGCTGGTTGTTCCGACTGAGTTCGAAGGTCGCGCAGCCATCACCGAACTGCCAGCTCCGGCTCGCTGCGAAGTAGTCAAACTGGAGCTGGGGCGCTACATGCAGATGGTGGGGATCGACACCAGCCTCGTCTCTGAACCTGCCCGACGTGACTCTGTCACAAGCTCCCTGCAGACGGCGCTCAAAATTGCCGCGGAGATGCCCGCTTCCCTGTTCAGGCCGACCACAGCTGCGGAGACTCCTGACTGGTACATTGTGGTGTCCGAGTCTGGCGATACCGCGCGACTGGTCCCGGCATCTGCAATGGAACGCGCGGCCGATGGGCGACTGAAGATCCTCGGGATGCTGAAAGATCGGTATCCGCTTGATGACAACATTGACAAATGGCTCGCGAAGGAGCTGAACGATCGGGCACGTGCCAGAAACCTCGGACGACTCGCGGAATTGTCGCGGGGGGTCGAATCAAACGTGCGACTGGACGTGCAGGTGGAGAAACTGAATAAGGACAGCAACCAGTTTGAGCCCCTGGGAATCGAAAATGGCACGTTACGGAACGGCGACAGGCTCAATGTGCTCATCCGAAACAACTCCACACAGGCCGTCGATGTGACGGTGCTGTACATCGACTCAACCCCTCGAATTTCAGCCTGTATTTTTCCGCTGGATGCGGAAAACGGTCGCCTGATGAAAGGAGAGACTAAGACTATCTCTGATCTGCAGATTGATGACTCAACAGTCGGTATCGAAGACCTGATTATTCTGGCGACAGTGGCAGACGGCAATCCGGATCCATCCCGATTTGACTTTCTCGCCGAGCCCGCAGCGATCGGAAACGCCCGCAGCAGGGGCCAGACCGGCTGGAGCTCACCACTGGGCGTGCTGACAAGAGGCTGCCTGTTTGGCGATGGAACACGCTCCGCCACAGCGGCTGATGCCGGGAACTTCCACATCACTCGAATCTCATGGGAAGTCGTCAAGAGCGGTGGGAGTTTCGATCCGGCGCGTCCTTCTCAATCGCCCAGCGGGATGTGATTGTTCCTGAACGCCTGGACCAGTTTGAACAGGAAGATGTGCAGGAGTTGGTGCGAGAAGCACTCGAGCTTTACGCGGGTCCTGCGATTATGGGCTTTGACTGAGTATCGTCTGGGAAATCAGTCCGTGGCGGACAGGCTGGCCAATGAGGCTGTTCAGTGGGATCCTGAGCTGCCAATGCCGCGTCTGATTGCTGCTCTGCGACAGGCTGATAGTGGTGAAGACGACAAGGCCGTCGATGAACTTTCTGCTTTGTTCAAAGAATCGTGGCCGATGCTCAGTGATGAACCTTGGTTATGGCCGCGTCTGGAACGCTCTATCGAAGCACTTTCGGATCGATTGATAGAAGCTGGGGAGGATGATCGGGCGATTCAGCTCCTGCAGCAGTTAGTAGCGGTCCAGCAGCAAAGCCAGCAGTAAAAGCTTGCACTCCCGCTCTGCAAACACTGCAACTGTCAGGAACGCAGGAGCGATCTTGCGGCCGGGCGAATGCAGGCCCTCCGCCCGCCACGTTTTGTTTTGTAGGCTTCCATCGCAGCCAGCCGACCTGCGACGTGGCTGAATAACCGATCAAAGTCACCCACCAAAGTAACCCATTGATTAAATGTCAGCTGAAGTTTACGAAGGCAATCGG
>JBJTOP010000046.1:0-14377 GCA_046074645.1 Planctomycetaceae bacterium
ACAAAACCGTCACCGTTTTTGGGTGGATTTCGAAAATTTTCCACGGGGCCGCTACGCCCCCAATAAGCCCTATGACGACAGGCTGCTCGAAGGGGAGAGGGGGGATTGAGGCCGATTTTCGCGAGGATAGAGAGAACTTCAACGCCATTGGGCGCTGGCCTTACACGCCGGAAGTGCAGAGGCAATCAATGGGACTACAAAAGCATCATCGACGTAATCGATCGCGTCACGGTTGGTTGTGGCCATTTCTGAAACACCAATTGATGGGCTGCGAACATCTTCTCACCATTCCAACCCCTGCCCCAAAACGGCTGGCCCGCTGCCCCGCTGAGTGACTGCCGGCTGGCTGCGTGAAACTGGCGTCCGCAAACGCGAACGGTACTGGCCTGCGGGCCATGATCCCCCGCCTCTTCCACGAAAGTCACTTTTGCGTCAATATCGAGTTCATCAAAACGTCCATCGAGTACGGAGTTGCGGTGGAAGTAGACACGACGTCCTTCGGGTGTTTTGATAAAGCCATAGTCTTCCAGTGGAAACAGTTCTGACATGACAGCGTGCGGCTCTGGCACATGGTTCCTGACATCACCGCGGATTTCCCGCGTGTAGTCCTCCAGTTGTCGGCGCATGGCTTTGAAGGCATCGCGAATGGCCACATGGGCATCTTCGTGGGCATGATGCTCTTCCGGATGCCGATGCACGACCAGTTCTTTGCGGGGCACTTCGAGGCGGATCATCACTTCAAGCAGACGTCCCTGTCGCGGGTGATGGTGTGGCAAAGCAAGTGTCACATGACAGCTGGTGATGCGGTCACAGTATCGCTCAAGTGCATCCACGTGTCGATGGATTTCGGCTTCGACGGCATCTGACCTCTGTAAACCTCGAAAGGTAATCTCCACAGGTACCTGCATGGCATTTTCCCCGATACGGCAGTTCAGCGCAACGCCGGGCCACATGGCCGGAGCGCGATTGCGCGTTGTCGAAGGGCCGTGCAAGTTGGATGCCACAGAGCGTGGGCGTTCTCAGTAAACTGCAGCGATCATTTACCCAGCGGTGCGGGACGCGTCAGCCGCAGGATTCCGCCAGCACTGCCGGGTTGAAGTTGCCAAATCGAAATGAGCGACCAGAGCGAAGGTTGTGAAACACCACAACCGCGGGGCTGAACAACGCAGCATCCATGGCATAAAAGTCGTAGTTGGCAGCCTTGAACAAACCTAGAAATGTCTGGCCGAAGGAGCTGGAGGAGCAGGACGGGACGCGGGGACCGATATCGCGGAGCAGATCGTCTTCGCACCGCACCCAAAGATTCACGATTCCACCATACAGGATCGCATCGTTGGTTCTGCCGATGGCTGCCAGATCGTTTTTGGCAACGGGGGGCAGCGGAGCAGTGCCCATACCGCTGATGATGGCCTGCAGCGGGAAATTGAGGGAGTGCAGTTTGTGCAGGGCTGTTTCGAGTGAACGTGCGACTACCTGGAGCGTGCCGGCCTGAGATGCAGTGCGTGCAGCGGCCAGCAGCAGTCGACATTCGGCAGGCAGTCCCTCCCGAAGTGACTCAATCGCAGCCGCGGGCGGGAGAGTTCCGGTTTCAAGCACACCGACAGCGACGCTGCCATCCTCCGTCGCAGTAAACTCATGGATGAGCTCTTCTTTTCGGAGGACTGCCCGAAGCGGACCTGAGCCCATCGCGAAATAGTCATCCGTCTGCAGGCGGCATCCGGCGTATTGGCTGAGCAGGCACGCTTCAAGTGGAAAGTCGGTGCGAACAGTGACAGCAGGCAGCGGGAGAGGTTGTTCACCGCCGGGCGGAGAAAGGGTGACGTCAGCGAGACCAGACAGGCAGATGCGGGCCAGAGCCAGACCAGCTTCAAGACCGCCCTCGGCTGTGACCCCAAAATCCACCACGGCTGCTTTTGGAGTTTCTTCATGACGAATGCGGAGCAGTGGGTCGCGTGATGCGGATTCGAGAAGACTGGCTGCGCGTTGATTGAGATGCGTGAGCGATGGGGTGAGAAGCGTCATGGTTGGACTGCGTTTTGCGGTAGGGGGGGAAGAACGGGGTTTTGCTGGCCTGGAATCCGGCAGAACGGCTTGATCGCGATGTTCCCCGGTTGGGCGCCACCGTAAACGGCGAGGACACCAATGTCAATCGGCCCACTGCGATCCGATTTGACGACAGCTGCGGCGTTGCCAGTATTGAGGCGGTATTCGCCCGCTGCGGTGTGGCGATTCTGGCCTGATCCCGGGTTTCTCTGTAAAGTGCAACCCACATTTTTCAGGATTCTTATCAAATGCGCCATCAGTCCCCCCGCATCGCTGTCGTCGGATCGCTCAACATGGACCTTGTGCTGCGCTGTCAACAGTTGCCGCAGCGTGGTGAGACGGTGATGGGAAACGGAGTCGAGCAGATTCCGGGAGGCAAGGGCGGCAATCAGGCCACTGCGGCGGCTCGCCTGGGAGCTCGAGTTGCGATGATTGGCTGCGTCGGAGATGACGTGTTCGGCGCTGCGCTCAGATCCAGCCTGCAGCGTGAGGGCATTGATGTCACCAACCTGAAAGCGGTGCCGGACACAGTCAGTGGAATGGCATTGATCACCGTTGAAGAGTCGGGTCAGAACACAATTGTTGTCGAACCCGGCGCGAACGCTTTGCTCAGCCCGGCCGATGTGCAGGCAGCTGAACAAGAGATCGCCGCAGCAGATGTGCTTCTGCTGCAGCTGGAGGTGCCCCTCCTGACGAGCGTGGCGGCCGTCGAGATTGCGCGGAAGCATGGAGTGCGTGTACAGCTGAATCCCGCTCCCGCTCCGGAAGCATTGCCGCCCGAACTCTGGCAGTCAGACTGGCTCTGCCCCAACGAAACGGAGGCCGCACGGCTCACCGGACAGCCGATCAGCTCACCAGCCGCCGCTGCCACAGCAGCGCTCGAACTTGCCCGACGGGCTGCCGGAAACGTCCTGATCACGCTCGGTGAAAACGGGTTGCTGCTGGTGACGAAGGGACAGTGCTGGCAAGCAGGGGTCTTCCGGATTCAGCCGGTGGATGCCACAGCTGCGGGCGATGCCTGCGTTGCCGCCTGGGCCGTCGCGATCGCTGAAGGCCGCAGTATTCAGGACTGCATCCGCTTTGCCGCTGCGGCGGGAGCCATGACCGTGAGTCGTCATGGTGCGTCCACATCACTGCCATGGCGAGCGGAAGTCGAACGACTGCTGGGAACACAGCCGGAAGCCGGCCAGTTGCGGATTGCCACAGCAGATGAAGACAAGATCGAAGGCTCCAGCTGAATTCTCATTCGAAATCAGCTGCGATCCCGAACAAATACATCCATCGTCCGCACTGCCAGCTCTCTGACGCGACACTCGTTGACCGCTATGCCAAGGCCATTGCCGTGCAGCCGTGGTCCGCGGCCGGACCAGTGAAATGTAATGTCGGGTTCCACCAGCGAATCGCGAACGAGAAAGCGATCAAAGCTGCCTTCCACATATCGCAGATCCGGAACATGACAGGCGAAGTGTCTGCCAGCGGCCGAAAGGATACCGGTTTCACCAACCTGGCACCCAAGCTGGCAGAACAATCCCGCTTCTCTGGCCAGCTGCACAAGCTCCAGCGATCGCACCAGTCCGCCGCATTTGGACAGGCGAATATTGAAGGCATCGCACCAGCCGCCCGCAATGGCTCGCTGCGCATCCGCTTTGCAGCAGAGCGATTCATCGAGCATGATGGGGACCGGCAGTTGTGAGCGAACGGTGGCAAGGCCCGGGGTTTCGGCGTGAGGGACGGGCTGTTCAAGGCAGGAGGGTCGGAATGGCAGGAGCGGGGCGAGACGATGCTGGAGTTCTTCGCAGTGCCATGCTTCATTCGCATCCAGTCGCAGGTCCACAGAATAACCAACAACCCTGCGAACACGTCTCAGGCAATCGACATCGGCAATTCCGGTGGCCCCGACTTTGACCTTAACCTGCCGGAATCGGAACAGTCGCATTTTCAGAGCGGACAGCCATTGCTTTCGTGGGGATTCGGAAGTGATCGCACCGCTGTACAAGACTTCTTCACGACAATCCGCAAATGCCTTGCTCTGTGGCAGTTGTCGGATCAGGCTTCCCAGTGGGATTCCGACCGAACGGCAGGCGGCGTCCAGAATTGCCAGTTCCAGTGCACAGCGAACGGCGTTACCGAAGCATTCTCGAGGAATGACACCGGAATCAGGCGGCACAGCTGCGAGGGGAAACGTGTCGATGGCGGCAGCGGCGGCGGCTGGCGAGTCAAAACTGGCGTCACAAAGCGGAGAAAAACGGGTCTGCTCCAGCTGTCGCCATGCGGATTCGATGGATTCGCCTGTGACATACGTGCGTGGCAGTCCTTCTCCCCAGCCGGTGCTCCCGTCGTCCAGAACGCAGCGAACAATCAGTGTTTCGTTGGCTGAGCGTTCGTGGGAGGCGTGCCGAACCGGGCGACGCAGTGCGATGGGAACGTGGAAAGCGGTGAGCCGATGAATTCGCATGATCAGCGGACCTTCATTGGGCGGGTGCTGTTTGCAGGGCATTCAGCAGCCAGGGGCTCAGATCGTCGCGGCCCACAAGTGGCAGATCCTGATGACGCACGAGGCGTTCCAGAAGTTCGAGGTCGGCCGCCGGAAATTCCAGCTCCGGCTGCAACGACCGGGGATGCACGACAATGCAGTCCCAGCCATCTCGGCCAAAGTCGAGTGACCAGTTGAAGAGCCATGACAACGATCGCAACCGCTGTTCCTCGTCTTCCACAGCCAGCGGCATCGGGACTGTCAGCAGTACAAGATCAGGTTTCGCTGCGCGAACGCGTTGTCTGGCATCCGCTTCAAGCTGCTGCAGCGACAGTCCGGAGATGTTCCAGTTGGTGATTTCAAGCCGTTCCGCGACGCCCGCATTTGCAGCCGCCCGTTCCAGCAGCGGTCGCAGCGGTTCCATCACCAGAACCTTCACCGGACCTGCAGCTGCGAGTCGGGCCTGAGTCCGTGGCAGGAGTGGCGGGAGTGGACCATTGGATTGCAGCGAGACATCGACACCGGTGAGACGCTGGCAGAGTGTTTCCGCCATGCGACGATGTCCGTCCAGATTGGGATGAATTTCGTCACTCAGGGATTCGCGCCAGGTGCGAGGTGCGCGAGTCTGGAGTCGATGCCCGGCGGCGTACTGGTCACAGAGCGGCACGGACAGTTCCGTTGCTGTTTCTCGAATCACTCGACAGTACTCTTCCAGTTTTGCAATTGGGCGACCACTGCTTTCGAGGACCGCATTCGGAGTGCAGAGGACGGGGAGCATCTGCTGTTCGCGGCAGCGCTGCACCAGCGTTTGCAGGCCGTCACGAAACTGGCGTTCACTGAGTCGCGTCAGGTCATTCATTCCGAAGCTGATGGTCACGATCTGCGGCTTATGTGCGAATACATCGCGTTCAAGTCGTGCGAGTCCATCTCGAGTTGTGTGCCCGCTGATGCCGGCGTTAATTACCTGCACCGGATGTCCGGGAATTGCCTGCTGCAGGGCCAGTTGCAGAAGTTCCGGCCATGCGCGGCGGCCACCGGTGTGATAGTAGACGCCGGTGACACTGTCGCCGAGACAGACGATTTTCAACGGCGTGGCAGGAGCAACCTGGGACTGCAGTGCAGTGGTTTGCAGAACGGCCAGCGAGGCTTCCTGAGCCCGCTGACGTTTCCAGTGATCGAGTACAAACTGCAGTGCTTCGCTGGTGTCGGCAGCGTCAGTGTTATGTCCACCATCCGGATGGTGCAGACTGAGTACAGGTGATCCCTGTCGCTGCAGTGCGGCGGTGAGTCGCAGGACGCTGTCTGGCGGGACGAGCGAATCGCGTCCCCCGGTTGTGGCCGCAACTGGCATGGTCAATCGCTCGGGAAAGAATTCAGCTGACCTCGAACGGTATACGTCCGGCTGTTCCTCCCGCGTCCCTCCGTATGAGGCTTGAATCGCCTCCTGAAAATTCGTGTACTCAACCATGTTGGCGGTGCCATTCAGGGACACGACCCCATCAACGCATTCGGGGTGCTGGGCCGCAAATGCGAGTGCTGCCGTTCCGCCCATGGAACCTCCACACACCAGTACGCGGCGAACAGGCCAGCGCTGATGCAGTTCATCGATCAGTTGCAGCAGGTCGGCTTCGGCGAGTGGTCCGAGCCATGATGCGGGGGCACGGTAGTCAGGGGAGACCAGCAACATTTCGGCAGCGGCGGCGAAGCGGCGAGTTTCGGAACATTCCGGCCGTTCCTGACGGATGAACTGCCAGCGATCGGATCCGTGCCCGTGGAGTGCGATGAGCAGATCCATTGGCTGGCCGGGAGCCACGGCTGGGGGTTCGATCAGCACGTAACGCTGTTCAGAACCATCTGCGCGGGAGATGAAGGCTTCGTCGCGGGGAACAGCAGCATCCTGAGGACTGCGGGCCAGTACCGTGCCGGGCAACGCAATGATTGCGAGGAGGCTGCTGAGCTGAAAGAGTCCGGCAAAAAAGACACGTCGAATGTGGGGCATAAACTTTTTCATGGATCGATCGTGAGAAGGTGCAAGCTGTGAGTCAGATGGAATCATCCGACAGCAGCTCTACAGCGATGCTGCCCTGCCGCATGTCATCCCATCGCACAACGAACCGCAGTTCCTGCTGTTCAGAGCCTGAATGCACGACACAGGCGCCGAATCGTCTGCCACCCGGCCAGTCACTGTACAGTTCACGAAAACTGTCGATGCTGGTCACTTCTGCAGCGCTCTTGCTCTGGTCAACGATTCTCTGGATTAATTCAGCGACGCTCTTGTCTGCAGGCGATGGAAGTATAAAAGCACGGACTTGAAACAATGACCGCGATTCGTCCTGCCATCGGACGATGAATGGCACCGGGATCTCTGCCGAATCTGTCTGCGCGAGGCAGACTCCGAATCGACACTTCTGCTGCTCGTCAAATTCAATCTCTCTGAAGTCAAAGATTGAGTTCACTTCAAATCCCGCAAGTCCCTCGCGAATATAAGGTCCGATTGCAGCACTTACCTGGGGGCTTCGGCAGTTCGGAAGGACAGCGAGATTGACAACGCACATCTGTTGGCTGCTGTCCTGCCACGTGATCCTGTAGGGGATCGAAATCGGTTTGGAATCAATCCTGACCACGCAGGTTCCATGACGCACCTGATTCTCAGCGTCGAACCGCACTTCGCGGTGAGCGATGCTGTCACCAACCTGTGATCCGACGAATTCGGAACGGGCAAGTTGTTCGACCAATTGAATGATTTCAGGGTTATCGCAGGCGGGCAGCTGAGGCCCCTGAAGTTTGAGTACGACGAAAGGCAGGAGCAGGGAGGCGACGATGGAGCCGATTGAGGCAGGCCCAAGATTAGGACACCCAAACTTTCTGCGGTCAAAAAAAGCCACGGGAAAAAATACGATCCACAGGAGCAGAACCCCGGTGAAAGTCAATTCGGGGCTGCTGGATCGCCCTCGAACTTTGTCCCACTGACGCAGTCGGCTGACATCCGCAGCCAGCAGAATGGCCGTACTCACTACGACTGCGACACTCACGAGGAGAACGGAGCCGTTTGAGGGTAGCAGGAAGGGCTGCAGCACGCCAGCGACGATTGGCAGCAGCAAGGCTGTGACGGCAAGTCCATTGCCCGGTCTTGGCTGCGATGGTCCTTGTTCGCCGTCCACGTGGAAAGACACGTCATCAGCTGATTCGAATTTTTCGACTTCGATCGGCTGTTCATCGGATGATGTCATGCTGTCTCTCTCCTATTGCTCGGCGCCGCCCTCGTATTCGGTCTGTATGGCGGTGGTTGGAAGCTCTTTCCGCAGCTCGGCAACGGCAGTTTCTGAGGCAGCGAGGGCCGTGCGGGTGATCTTGAGGTCTTTGAGTGATTTCAGGTGCATCAGCGCCGGGGCGGCAGCGGCCGTGATCTGGGTTGATCCGAGATGCAGGAAGGTCAGCTGATTCATGTCTCTGAGCAGAGGCAGCCCGGCGTCGGAGAGTTTGGTGTTGTCGAGATTCAGCCATTGCAGGCTGGTGAGCGGAGCGAGTGCGAGAGCACCGGTATCCGAGATCTGAACGCGCCAGAGGTTGAGTTTTTTCAGTGAGGTCAGTGCGGCGAGCGAGGGCATGCCGGCATCAGTGAGGGTGGAGATTTCGCTGAGGTCGATTTCTTCGAGCAGTTTGCAGGCGCTGAGGCTGGCGAGGGCCGCGTCGGTGATGTTGGTGCGGGCCAGCCGGAGCTTTCGGAGGCGGGGGAATTTCGTGAGCACAGCCACGGCGTCATCATCAACGATCGTGGCTGACAGATAGATCTCTTCGAGTGATTCCAGTGTGGTCAGATGTTCGAGGCCGGTTTTACCGATCCAGAGGTCGTCGAGAGCGACGACTTTGAGCGATTTGAGTGGTGCCAGCGCGGCAAGACCGTCATCAGAAACGGTGGTGCGGTTCTCTTTTCCCGACATTCGCAGGACTCGCAGTCCGCTGCATTTGGCAATTTCAGCCATGGCGGCATCGCTGAGGGCACAGGAGCGAACGTCGAGGCTGGTCAGTTGTGGCACGTTGGCGACCAGCAGCGGGGCCAGTTCGTCGTTGAATGCGGTACCGGCGAGGTTGAGAGTGCGCAGGGTGGAAAGCGGTGCGAGAAGTTTGAGGAGATCGGCGGTGACATCGGCTTTTCTGAGATCCGCTTCAATTACACTGCCGTCCGGGCTCCGTTTGACAAATTCCGCGAGTTCTTTGGCGGGTTGAACCGCGGCTGCTTTCTCGGCGACATCGGTCGGGGAAGCTGGCGGCGTTGACGTATTGGAAGAATCGGTACAGCCGGAAAACAGCGGGCAAAGCAGCAAGGCGGCTGTGAGGCAGAACAGTGAACGCATGGGCGAATCGGCTCCGGGGGTATCAGGAGAGGCACGGTGGATCTTTGTGGAAAGTGTAGGAAATCCTGTGATTCTTCCCAGTGAGGACGAGGAATTGAGGAGCGGTAGTTGGTCGTGTAACGTTGCTGCTCGGATAATGACCGTGCGAAACGCTGTGTGCTCGTGCATCAACCACTGGTCCCTGCTATCCTTTCCGCATGACTGATTTCTGGCTGGCCTGTTTGATCGTCTGTCCTGCTGCCGCCCTCGGAGGAGCCATCAACTCCGTGGCCGGCGGGGGTACGCTTGTCACCTTTCCTGCGCTCGTTTGGGTGCTGGACGCGATTGCCGGAACCGGCAGTGCAGCGATACTAGCCAACGGCACCAATTCGGTGGCTCTTGCGCCGGGTGCTTTTTCCGGGTCCTGGGGTTATCGCCGGGAACTGAAAAATCTGGGTCGCCGGGCCTGCTGGCTGGCGGTGCCCAGTGTGATTGGCGGGATCATTGGTGCCGTCCTTGTGGTAATCGGTTCCGAAACGCTCTTTCGCTCCATGATTCCATGGTTGATTGGGGGGGCTACTTTACTGTTCATGCTTCAGCCACGGCTGACGCCTGCGGCTCGTTCGTCAGCATCGCAGCCTGAACAGGACTCGGCAGGGATTTCAGCTGCAGGCTCGGAACGCCCTTCAGTGACCGTGTTATTGATTCAGCTGGTCATCGGAGTTTATGGCGGTTATTTCGGTGCGGGAATCGGAATTCTGATGCTCAGCAGCCTCTCCCTGCTGAATCTTGGAAACATTCATCAGGTGAACGGTCTGAAGACCATTCTTGCCGGTCTGATCAATGGCGTTTCGATGGTTGTCTTCGTCGCCAACGACAAGGTTTACTGGCCGCTGGCCGTGCCGATGATTGCCTCTGCCATGCTTGGTGGCTGGCTGGGCGCTGCGTGGGCTCGGAAGCTGGATCGGCGTATCGTGCGGCGGATTGTCATTGCCATCGGCCTTGTGCTGACAACGTGGTACTTTTTTCAGGCATTTTTTCTTGCCCGATCCTGACACCAACAGAGGACACGAACGCGTTCCCATGGTGACTCGCAAACTTACATCCAGTGCATCACCCGCGGCGGCTCCGCCCTCGTGGCTGCTCCTGGCAATGGCGGTGGTCATCGTGGGCTTTCAGATTGAGTTTTACCGACAGCCGCTTGAGTCGACTTCGCTGATCCGTGCGGATGTCTGGCTGTCTTTTATGGATACGCTGCTGGGGTTCGAGTCTCCAGCGGACGTGGAGTCAGGGCAGGCATCAGCTTCGGTATCGGGGCCTGAGTTTATCCCGCAGCGTTTTCCGCACATTCTTCAGGCGAGTCTGCTCCTGATGGTTGCGTGGATACATGGCCGCGCTGTCACTCGTTTCGCACTGCGGGATCTCAGCATCACGGCGCTCGAACGGAGCGTGCTCACCATGGCGGCCGGTCTGTCGGTGCTGTCGCTGACGGTTCTGCTGACTGGTCTGGCAGGCTGGATCGGGCTGTGGGCTCTGGCAGCACCACTGGTCCTTTCGCTGCCGTTGAATTTTTTACCGCAGGGAACGGCTGTGGCGACGGCAGCCAGTGTGGAACCCCGTGAAAACAGTGTCGGGCTCCTGTTCATAAAAACGTCGGCGAATGACCAGCGGGCAGTCCGCTGGATTCGCCCTGCAGTCCTGATGGTGGTTGTGCCATTCGGGCTCTGTCTGCTGTGGGGATCGATGACGCCGCAGACAGATTTCGATGTTCGTGAATATCATTTGCAGGGGCCTAAGGAATGGTTTCAGCAGGGGCGCATTTCCTGTTTGAAGCACAACGTATACACGTCCTTTCCGTTTTTCTCAGAAATGCTGTGCCTTGCGGGCATGGCTGCAGCGGGGGACTGTCGGGGCGGAGCGATTGCGGGGCAGCTGGTGCTGGCCATTTTTCAGCTGCTCACCGCTGCCAGTGTGTTCGCGATGGCTCGCCGCTGGCTGGGCGCCGTTCCCGCGTGGCTTGCGCTGCTCATCCAGATCACAGCTCCATGGACCTTTCGAATTTCTCTGATTGCGTATGCTGAGGGAGCGCTGACCTTTTATCTGACGATCAGTGTTCTGCTGGCTCTGCTGCTTCGCTGTCACGGACCTGAGGCTTTTCTGCCGCGACCGCAATTGCTCTGCGGATTTCTTGCCGGCAGCGCCATGGCCTGCAAGTACACGGGGCTTGTGCTGGTTGTCTTACCGATTGGCGTCTTCTGGATCTGGCAGCAGTGGGAGCTGCGCCGCAGAGGCTCGCAGTTGAGCGGTCGAATGGTTGTGGGCGGTGCTGTCGCCTTTGTGGCCGGGAGTTGTCTGGCAGTGGGGCCATGGCTGCTGAGGAATCTTTACGATACTGGCAATCCGATCTACCCACTGGGAGCTGCTGTCTTTCCGTCGAATGACTGGAATGCACCGCTCGATGTTCGCTGGAAGGCAGCCCACAGTGCATCAGAGCATTCTCTGCTGCTGATCCCAAAACATCTGCTGGATGCAGCGTTGTGGAATACGTGGACCAGTTCATTGAGTTTCGGTTTGGCCATTCCTGCCGCACTGCTGTTTCGCAGGCGTTCGCGTGAGTATCGGAGTATCTTTGTGTTTGCCGGCTGGGGGCTGTTTACCTGGTGGGCGCTGACGCATCGGATTGATCGATTCTGGATACCGGTGATTCCGTTGCTGAGCATTTGCGGGGCGGGGTTGTGGCTGGCCAGCAGTCGTCAAATGTGGCGCAGCCTGCTGCTCCTTGTCTGCTCCACGGCGACGCTCTGGAATGTCCTGTTCTGCACACTGCCGCTGATTGGATTCAATGCAGGGCTGATGGATCTTCGAGTGGCCACAGCTCAGGTGATGCGAAGAGACATTTCGATGCTGAATGAGCAGTTGCCTGCGGAGTCCAAAGTGCTGATGGTGGGCGAAGCAGAAGTTTTCGACGCGGAGTTTTCGCTGCTCTACAACACCGTTTTCGACGACAGTCTGTTTGAAGAACTGGCTGCCGTTCCGGACGGACAGCCCCCTGGTTCCCGCAGGCCGCTGCGACCAGCTGCCGAGTTTCTTGAAAACTGTCGTCGCAGGCAGATCACGCATATCCTTGTGAACTGGTCTGAGATTCTGCGATATCGTCTGCCGGGTTCTTATGGTTATTCGGAGTTCGTTCAGCCGGGATGTTTCGAGGAATTGGTGCAGCAGCAGGCTTTGCTGCCACCAACAGTTGTCAGCCACCGTGACTGGAGCCGGTTCACGCCTGCTGAACAACAGCAGGTCCGCAGCTGGGAGGGAAGCAGTCGTCTGATTCAGGGTGACATGTTTGGAGCTGTGGAGCTCTATTGTCTCCCGTAAATCCGCACGCTCAGGAATTCAATATCGCCACCGGTCACCTTCCTGGGCCGCCTCACTTCCGGCTCGGTTTCAGGCGATCAACGAGTGAAGAAAATCCCCTGGCCAGCGGTTTGGAAGACTCCGTATTGGACGCTTTGCGTTCCGCAAGCACAGCCTTACCAGTGGCACTGCGTGGAGGCACAGTGGAATTGGAGTCGGTATGTCGCAGACTCTTCAGCTCCGCTTCAAGCCTCGAAATCTGCTCCGCCTGTCGCCGAATTAATTCATCCCTGACACTCGCTTCCGCTACTCGCTCGTCTGCGATTGCGACGTTTCCCGCCTGTCGTACTGACCCGGTCGGGGCACGATCGACAGAAAATTGACGAGCCGCTGACTGACTGCGGAGTTCCGCGGTCGTGTTGACTGCGGTGGGGTTTGCGGCTGCGCCCTGAGCAATTGCCAGTTTTTCAACAGACTTCTGCAAAGCCGACATTTGAGCCTCAAGGCGTGCCACATGGTCATCCTGAGGTGCTGGAGCGGATCGCAGCGACGCCTGCCACGAATCAAATTCGTTACCAAACATTCTCGCGCAACCTTCCTCTGAGCAGGGAGGAACGCACTGGTGCGGCGGGCAAGGTCGGCATGGCTGACACGGCCGATACGGCTCGTCGGTCTCCTGTGTTTCCGGAGACCCTGAAGGACTCTCATCACCACCGGCCGTTTCAGCCACACCGCGGGGCTGAAGGCCGAATTCCGTGACAGGTCCGTAGACAAACGGCGCCCGCGCTGCTTCTGTGTGCATCTCTGCATCTCGACGATATCTGACGAATGACGGCAGTTGGATCGTTGGCAGTGGAATCGCGATTTCCGGGATACGCAGCGTGCCAAAGCGAATGCCCAGCGAAGAGGATTCGCCGGCGACGTCGCCGGAAGTGGGACCGGTGACAAATGTGCCCTCCGGAGTCGGCGCAGGGGCCGCCTCAGGACGCTTAGGTTCCCGCTTCGGACGGGCACAGTTGACTGGCTGATCGCAGCCCTGCCAAGCGTCCTGACCCATCACCGGGCTCAACAGTGAACCCAGAGCAATCACGCAGATAAACCGACGCATAATCCCCACTCCGTTGGGCTGGACCCTGTTTTGACGCCATCCGTGAACGATCACCTACTGACCACCGCCACCTGTTTTCTCAACAAGTCGCTCAAGGACAAGAGTCACTTTTGTCAGGTCTTCCTGCTGCTTCTGCTGGCCCTTCGCGATCTCTTCCACGACTACCGTCAACCGAGTCAGATCCCGCTCCAGACCATCGAGACGCTGCTCCCGCTGGCGTGCGTTTTCGGCCTGATCCCTGTTCTGCTGAGCAGACTCCCGGAATCCGTCTCGGGGAATACGGGCGGCCAGACTGACAGCCACCTCACCTCGAGGGGGAGCCTTGCAGCCAAAGCAGCCGGATCCGCTCTTGTTCTTCGGTTCCGGCTTCTTGCGTCCACAGTCCTGACAGCATTCCCGGTGACACTGGCATTCGTCTTCGTCTTTGGAGCAGAAAGGCAACAGGCAGCAGAGCCCGCTGCGAACGGTCGGCGAAGATCCGCTTCGCTCGCCACACTCCTGCCCATAACGGCTGGATCCGGCGTCAACGCCGGTGGCACACAGCACAATGCTCAGAAAAGCCCAGCGGGCGACCACATAGCTTCTCATAGACCCATCCTTGGGAAATCATCGAGATTTTCGACCACAATACCGACCGCGGAAGGATCGGACCCGGGGCAAACAACAGTTGAGAAACTGCGATTAATACATGCCTGACAATGCCGTCTTAATCACACCCGGACGTCGCTAAAGTCATAATCGATACAACCTGTCGCTGGGGCTGATCTGAGTGGGGACAGGGGAGCTGCAGCTGTTGCGTACGCTCCAGCTGCCCCCAGGCAGTCAACTGAACGCAGCTATTTCGTCAGCTCGACTTTGACGGAATCAAGTTCTTTTTCAAGCTCCGCTTTTCGCGCTTCCAGCTGTTTTTTCCGCTCCGCGGCCTCGTAACGCTTCTGAATCTCTTCAATTTTCTTTTCAGCCTGCTCGCCTTTTGCCTGCGCCGCCTCCTGCTGAGCCTGAGCTTCCTTTTTTGTTGCGGCAGACTGCTTGTCTGCCTGTAAAGCCTCCAGAAGGCTGATCAGGTCT
>JBJTOP010000047.1:0-34934 GCA_046074645.1 Planctomycetaceae bacterium
GGATGTTTTGCGTGCTTTCGCCCAACGTTTCAGCGTCTGCACCACCGAGAAACTGCTCATAAAAAACTCCGTCCAAAAGAATGCCATGGGTTGAGGGTTCAGCTCATCAGTTTGAAATTGACCGATGATGCTGCGTCAAACGACCACACCGCCTACAGCCCGCAATCTGCCGATTTCATCCAATTGAACAGATTTTCCGGAACCAACGATTCCGGAGGTTCCCGTTCTGAGAAACACGCTGAAAATGCAGGATTTCGGGTCAGAAAACGGCCCGAGATCAATTTTCACGCCCAACTGCGTCACCAAATCGCTCTGAGAATTCCACAAAATCTCCATGGATTTTTCTGGACGGTCCCTGGCCTTCGTGGTCTTCCGCATGGATCAGAGCGATGAGGCTGCAGGTGCAGTTAAAAAAAATCGGCGTGGGAGGGAAGTCAATCTCCGGTGACGGTGCGTCTCCGCGTGGCCAGCATACGGCGTGAGCGAAACAGGGCCGCTGGCAGATTATCCGGCGGCGACGTCAGTGGGCGGGGAGTATTCCTGGATAAGGTCGAGGAACAAGTCGGGAATCTGCATGGATTCCAGCTGATGTCCCGGCCTGAGGCGGCAGCAGACGGTTTTCATGCTGCCGCGGGCGAGGACCGTGTCGCCGCGTGAGAAGACAACGTCGAAGGTGAGTGACTTGACGCCGATTCGCTGCACGGTCAGTCGGGCCGTGATGAATTCGTCATAGCGAGCGGGCGATTCGAACCGGCACGACGCGGAGACTCGGGGCCAGCCCACCACCGTACCATCTTCGAGCGTCGTGACAATCGACAGCCCCAGCGACCTGAAAAAGTCGTGTTCAACCTGTTCCATCCAGATGTAGAACCTGGAGAAATGCACAATCCCGGCCATGTCCGTTTCGACAAATTCCACGCGTCGGGTGTGGGTAAAACTGGACGGCATGATGACTGATATCCCGGGACCAGGCGTAGCGATCTAAAATTCCGCCGGATTCTTTCAGGCGGCTGCGGAATGGCAAGGAAGGGGTTACTTTTATTTTGGAGCCGGTGCTCGGGCTGACTTGCGAACCATCCTTTCGCTCCGTCGGGTGATTTCCTGAGTTGACCTGGCGAGAGCTGCCAGCGAACGAGAGCCGAGAAATTTTATGCCCGTAATTACCAGCTGGCGAGGCTGCATTTGAGCGTCCCTCAGAGCCCGGATGACCCCCGCACAACGAGTCCAGAAATCGCCGTAAAAACACTGGAAAAAATCATTGAGGTACATGGCACCTGCAGACATCCCGGAGCGTATAAGTGCATGGCACTTGAACGCTCCGAGGTGCATGGCACCTGAAGGCTCCGGGATGAACGCACCGGAACGTGCAGGGATGCATGGTTTCCGGGAGCGAGAGGCAACCGTCGGGGCGGGGCTGTCCTGGATTTGGGACTGTTAATGACTGAGGCTGATTGCCGTTTTTGGGGTGGGGGTGTTTGTGCTGTCGGGAGTGTCACGCGACTCCTCTGCCACCCATGCCACAGCAGTGGAAACCAGCCTCCTGCGGCAGAAATCTCTGCCAACTTCAGTATTTCGCAAACGGCAAGCGAAATTTTGTCAAAAATCGATGTGGTTGTAGCGTTTGGGATAAGAGGGGACGTTTGAGAGGATTTTTCGACCGTCTTTGAGCCGTCAAAGTCGCTCCAGACTTCCCTTCTCAATGCTCCGGTTTCAACCCGTCGGGCTGCCCCGAAGGGCTGGAAAAACACAGCGTTGACTCAATCGCAGATGCCCTGTAAAGTCGCTGCAGCCGCGGTGCGACGTCTGCCTTGTGAGCTCTCACCAGAAAGACGCAGCGGCGGTCAACCGGACAGGTCATCGGGATGTCCAAAGATGTGGTCAGACAATCGGAAGCGGCAGTGTGCAGGTCCGGGGACACCCCCCGGCAGCGAATTCGTTGTGGTGCGTCCACCACGGATGTGCTGTTGAGCCTGTTTTGTCTGGTGATCTTCCCTTTACTGACATTTTTCGAGGACGAACTTCGACCGTGGATGATATCGAGGAAGACGGCAGCCGGGCTGTTCGACCGGCAATCGTCTTCACCATCATTGATTCGCACTGACATTCCTCAGGCACCATGGAAATTTGTTGTGCTGCACCATTCCGGAACAGAGTCCGGCAGTGTGCAGACTATTCATGCTCAGCACATCCGTCGGCGGGACTCTGCCGGCAATCCCTGGAAAGGTATCGGTTATCATTTTGTGATCGGCAACGGCAGCGGCATGCGGGACGGGGCACTGGAAGCTACGTTTCGCTGGAAACAGCAATTGCAGGGTGCCCACGCCGGCAACGCTCTCTACAACTCCCGCGGAATAGGCATTTGTCTGATCGGCAACTTTGAAAAAACGGCCCCAACCACTGCCCAGCTCGCAACTCTCCAAAATCTCCTCATTCAACTTTGCTCGCGCTTTCACGTGAATTCTGATGACATTGTCGGTCACTCCGCAGTTCGTCGCACAGCCTGCCCCGGCCGTTTGTTTCCGCTCCAGCAACTCAGGCGTTTTGTCTCCACGTCCCTCACAGCCTCCACCGCACACTGATCCGCAACTTTTTCCAATCGAAACCACCAACTTCTTCGTCACGGAAGCAGTGTTCTCATGCAAAATCGTCTCCGCAGCATGTCCTTCTCCTGCTCCGCCATGGATTCGGCCGGGCCGAATGTCAGTCTGGAACTGCTGCCCCTCGAGCTGCGCGAAGTCTATCAGTCATGGCGTCGATCCTCGGCCACGCCGGACAACTATTCTGACGACGTTCAGGAGTGTGACTGGCCGGTATCGATCTACGTGCCTGAGCGTTACGAAGAGGGTTACGCCTATCCGTTGCTCACATGGTTTCACAGCGATGCGAACGACGAGGATCAGCTGGAAGACGTCATGAATGCGGTAAGCCCGCAGAACTACGTCGGCCTGGCACTTCGAGGCAACACGGAACCGGGAAAGGCTGGGGGCTACCGCTGGGATCCGGCAACGTTCGCTCAGGGGTCTGTTGGACTTCCCGAATTGATGCATCTGACGACATGCCGTCTGCGACGGGCGTTCCACGTGCACAGTGAGCGGATTTTTGTCGCTGGAAGCGGTCACGGAGCGGACGCTGCACTGCATCTGTTCAGTCGACACCCGGATTGGTTCGCAGGCGCCATCCTGCTGGACCCGTTCTGCGAACGTGAAACGCTTCCCACCGAGGGCCTTTCCGGGCTGGATCGCAAGTCCGTTCTGGTATCGCTCAGTCGCACCTGTGCCCTTGATAATCTGGGACGCTGCGTGGCTGCCGTGCGAACACTCAGAACGGCCGGTGCCGCCGTGGATGTGCGGATGACCGAATTGCCTGTTGATCCTGTCAGCTCTGAAGTACGCAGTCTTGATTACTGGATGATGGAGTGCATTCAGCGGGATCAGGAAGGCGGTATCTGGCGCTGAAAGCGTTGTTTGGCGCCGCTCCCGGGACCTTTTACACGACGATTTGGCAATCTGCGGGCATGGTCCCTCGTGTCCATGCTGTTTTGCCTCAAAGTTCAGAGAACGCAGTTCGAGGCGAAGTCGCCGCTGGGTGTGTGCTGAGTGAATGATTGTCGCGTTGCACAGAAATCGCGCGTGGCAGTAAACGCTTTGATTGCGTGCCAGATGCTGCTTCTTCCGGTTAGAAGAAAGAGCGCCCGTTGTTGACCCGTCACCGCTTGTTTTGAGACGAGGTCCGACGTTTGCAGATTGCCCACGAGGCGACACTGCCGGGTATTTCGAGGACTGGAGTTGATCCGCGGGTTTCCCGATTCGGGCTGTCCCGAGAATTGCAGGGGAATGCAGGGAGCGGGTAATTTTCAAACAAACTCCTACAATGCAGACGGACGCTCCCATCCGCATTGATCCTGCAATCCTCACCCTATTCAGAACAGCGCAGCAGCGGCATGCCCAGTTCAGACATCGTCATTCGCGGCGCTCGCGAACATAATCTCCGCAACGTCAGCCTTTCCCTGCCCCGCAATAAGCTGATCGTCATGACCGGCGTCAGCGGTTCCGGAAAAAGCAGCCTCGCATTTGACACCCTCTACGCGGAGGGCCAGAGACGCTACGTTGAATCCCTGTCCACTTACGCCCGACAGTTTCTCGGGCAGATGCCCAAGCCCGACGTGGATTCCATCTCCGGGCTCGCTCCCTCCATTTCCATTCAGCAAAAATCCACCAGTCGAAATCCCCGCAGCACAGTCGGCACGATCACCGAAGTCTACGACTATCTCCGCGTGCTTTTCGCCCGCGTCGGGCAGGGCTACTGTTACGTTTCCGGCAAGCCCATCAAAGCTCAGTCCTCAGATCAGATCATCGACAGTCTCCTCAGCCAGCCCGAAGGCACCCGCTTTCAGATACTCGCCCCAATCGTTCAGAATCAAAAGGGCGAGTTTCGTGATCTCTTTGAGGATTTGCAGAAGAAAGGCTACCTTCGTGTTCGCGTCGATGGCGAAGTTGCGGCCCTCGCAGATGCCCCTGTTCTCCGAAGACACCATAAACACAACATCGAAGTCGTCATCGACCGAATCGTTTCCGGCCCTGGTCAGCGTTCCCGCGTCGCCGAAGCCGTCGAACAGGCACTCAAGCTGGCCGATGGCCGACTCATCTGCAGCACCGAACCCACTCGCGGGGCGATGAATTACGAAGCCGGCTCCGACACTGAACTTACCGGTATCCCGCAAACCGAACTCGTCGCAGAAGATTCCCCGGGCCGCAGTCGCCGCGCTGCCACCGCCGGAGATCGACTCTACAGCGCCCGCTACGCCTGTGCGGAAAGCGGCATGAGCTATGAACCGCCAAGCCCCCAGCTGTTCAGCTTCAATAGTCCGCTTGGAATGTGCCTCGACTGCAACGGCCTCGGCACGCGACACGGCTTCCCCCTGCAGACACTCATCATCGACCAGGACAAAGCCATCACCAAAGGTGCTCTGCTGCTGCTTGAATGGTCCAAAATGGGACGCTGGCCCAAACACCTGCTTGTGGGGGCTGCCAATGCCATTGAAGAAGACTGCGGACTTCCCGCCGACTCACTGCTCAAAATGAAATGGAAGGACATTCCGGAACCCGCCCGCCGACTCTGGCTGTACGGCACCGGCGAACGCCACGTCACCTTTACCTGGCGAACCCGGGGCGGTGCCTGGAAGCACGGCGGCAAATGGGAAGGCTGGGTCAATCGACTGCTGGAGTCCTACCGCACTGCCTCCAATCCCATGCGGCGACGTCAGCTGGAAAAATACATGCAGGTCGATACCTGCCCCAGCTGCGAAGGCGAACGACTCAACCGCCAGGCCCGTCATGTCCGCATTCGCACGGCCAGTACCGCCTTCACCCGCAGCGGCCGCGCTCAGGAGCTCAGCCTGCCGGATGTCTGCCGCCTGTCTGTCGAAGACGCCTCCGAGTTCTTCCAGAAACTGGTGCTTGATCCCATCCAGCAGCTGATCGCAGAAGAAGCTGTCCGCGAAATCCGCGGACGACTCGGATTCCTCCTGCAATGCGGACTCGGATACCTCTCTCTCGAACGCTCCGCACCCACTCTTTCGGGCGGCGAATCCCAGCGCATCCGGCTTGCCGGCCAGATTGGCTGCGGCCTCGTGGGCGTTGTCTACATTCTCGACGAACCATCCATCGGACTGCATCCGCGCGACAATACTATGCTGCTCAGCAGCCTCCAGCGTCTGCGCGATCAGGGCAATACCGTCATCGTCGTGGAACATGACGAAGAAACCATGCGGGCTGCCGATCACATTGTCGACTTCGGGCCCGGACCTGGCGTGCTTGGTGGCGAAGTCGTCGCAGAAGGCTGCGTCGATGATATTCTGAAATCATCCCGAAGCATCACCGGCCAGTTTCTTTCAGGCCGACAGACCATCAGGATCCCCGCGACTCGCCGAGCCCCTGATCGCGGCTGCCTCGTCATAAACAGGGCCTCACACAACAACCTCAGAAATGTCACCGCCGAGTTCCCACTTGGACGGCTGATTTGTGTGACAGGCGTAAGCGGTTCCGGCAAAAGCAGTCTCGTCAATGATATTCTCTGGCAGGTCGTGAATCGCGACATCAACGGTGGTGTCGGCGAACCAGGAAGTCATGACAGTGTCGAAGGCCTCGAGCTTATCGACAAAGCCATCGACATTGATCAGTCACCAATCGGTCGCACACCGCGGTCCAATCCGGCCACCTATGTCAAGGTCTTCGACGAAATTCGCAAACTGTTCACACAGCTGCCGCAGTCAAAAATTCGCGGCTACAAGGATGGGCGATTCAGCTTCAATGTCGAAGGAGGACGCTGCGAAGCCTGTGAAGGCCACGGCGCCACAAAGCTGGAAATGGACTTTCTCGCCGATATCTGGGTGCCCTGCAATGTCTGCGAAGGACGTCGCTTCAACCGCGAAACGCTGGAAGTGCGCTTCCGCGATAAGAGCATCGCAGACGTGCTCAACCTGGAAGTCCGCGAAGCTCTCGAACTCTTCGACAGCTTCCCCAAAATCACACAACTGCTCCGCGCCCTGCGGGATGTGGGACTCGACTACATGCAGCTGGGACAGGCGTCGCCGACGCTTTCCGGCGGTGAAGCCCAGCGGATCAAACTGGCTCGCGAACTCGGAAAACGGTCCACCGGAAAAACGCTGTACCTGCTTGACGAGCCGACTACCGGTCTGCATTTCGCCGACGTCAGCAAACTGATCGAAGTGCTCCAGGGCTTCGTTGAATCCGGCAACACCGTGATCGTTATCGAACACAACCTCGATGTGATCAAAACGGCCGACTGGATTCTCGACATCGGCCCTGAAGGTGGTTCCGGCGGCGGCCGCATCGTGGCCCAGGGGACTCCTGAACAAATCGCAGCCTGTGCCGAATCCCATACCGGCGCAGCTCTGCGAACCGTACTGCCCGGCTTCAAAACCAAAAAGGCCGCGAGAACGAAAAAGAAGTCGGCTGCTGCATCCGATCCCTTTGTTCTCAGCCAGTCCATTCGCATCTCTGGCGCCACCCAGCACAACCTGCAGAAAATCAGCCTTGAAGTTCCCAGAGAAAAGCTCAGCGTTTTCTGCGGTCCCAGCGGCAGCGGTAAAACGTCGCTGGCCATGGACACACTCTACGCCGAAGGCCAGCGACGCTATGTCGAAAGCCTCTCCGCCTACGCCCGACAGTTCCTCGGCCAAATGCCCAAACCCCGCGTCGAAAGCATTCAGGGACTCAGCCCAGCCATTGCCATCGAACAAAAAACTGTCGGCGCGACGCCTAGATCCACCGTCGGTACCGTGACAGAGATTTACGACTACCTGCGAGTCCTTTACGCAAGGCTGGGACAGCCTTACTGCCCGCACTGCCAGGTGCCGGCCGTCAAACAAACCACCGATCAGATCGTCGAAAGCATCCTGCAGCTGCCCGCCGGCACCCGCCTCCTGCTCACGGCCCCACTGCAGATCGACCGTACCGTGCCCTTCACCAAAGTGCGCGATCGCCTGCGCGAAGATGGCTTCGCCCGCGTCCGCATTGATGGCACCACTTACGACCTCGAACAGTTCCCAGACATCGACCATCGACGACAGCACGAACTGGCGATCGTGGTCGATCGTATCGCCGTGGATGCAAAACAGCGATCACGCATCGCAGATTCCGTGGAAGCCTCGCTGGAGCCCGGTAAAGGCGTGATGCTGGCCGTCATCGCGGACGCCTCCCGGCCCGAACCCGAATGGCAGACACTGCGCTTCAGTCTGCATCTGTCCTGCAGCCAGTGTCAGCGATCCTTCGAACCACAGACGCCACAGAAGTTCTCCTTCAACAGCCCGCTCGGATGGTGCCAAAGCTGTGAAGGCCTCGGCCGCGAATTCGGTGCCAACCAGGCACTGCTGATCTCCAGCCCCGAACGATCGCTTCGGGATGGCGCCATCGGAGCGTGGCCGGACCCGCGTATCAACCCCACCTTTCTGATGTTTCTCGAAGCACTCGCAGAAACTTTCCGACTGCCGCTCGACGAACCATGGTATCGGCTCACCCCGCAACAGCAGCGAGTGGTACTGTACGGAGATGAGGAACGCTGGGTGGAGGTTTCGGCAGAGCGTCAGCAGCGGGTCCGCGAGGAACTGGCTTCAGGCGCCCGAGCAGCCGGGGTGCAGCTGCCGTTCGGGCAGCAATCTGGCTCACCAGCCACCTTTCGCGTTCGCTATCGCGGGCTCTATCCAGCCATCGAAGCCGCATCCCGACTGTCGTACTCCCATCGCCGGTCACTGATGGAAATGGCGGGCGAACGCGACTGTTCGGCCTGCCACGGCAGCCGCCTGCAGCCCGAAGCAGCGGCCGTGCGTCTGCGGGATGTGACGCTGCCGCAGTTCTGCCGCATGCCGCTTTCTGACGCACTCAGCTTCCTGCAGAATCTCAAACTCAGTCGTGATGAACGACGAATTGCCGGTGACCTGCTGAACGAAGCTGCCCACCGACTGAATTTCCTCGTCGAAGTCGGCCTCGATTACCTCACCCTCGACCGCGGCATGCCCACACTTTCCGGGGGCGAATCGCAGCGAATTCGGCTGGCAGGGCAGGCTGGACGATCACTCACCGGCGTCCTCTATGTGCTTGACGAACCCACCATTGGTCTGCACCCGCGGGACAACGGTCGGCTGCTCACTGCCCTCAGGCGGCTTCGCGATCTGGGCAACACGGTGCTGCTGGTTGAACACGATCGGGAAGTACTCGATGCTGCTGACCAGCTCTACGACTTCGGACCCGGCGCCGGACGACTGGGTGGCACCGTGACTGCTCAGGGCAGCCCTGCCGCTGTGCGGCAACATCCGCAATCACTGACCGGCGCCTATCTCAGTGGTCAGCGATCAATTCCGCTGCCGTCTGCAAGGCGAGTCTGTGCTGCGAGCTGGCACGATGACGGTCGGCCAAAGTTTGCGAAAACCGAACATGCCGGTTCAGGGAAGAAGACAATTCCCGGAGCACCCCTGCCCGCCCTTGAACTGCTCGGGGCCACACAGAACAACCTGCTGCAGGTCAACCTGTGCATCCCGCTGAAAACTTTGACCTGCATTACGGGCGTCAGTGGTTCCGGGAAGAGTTCGCTGATGATGAATACGCTGGCCCCCGCTGTTGCTCGTCGGCTGAATCTCACCACGGAAGCCCCCGGGCCGTTTCGCGAACTGCACGGTGTCGAACATCTCAGCCGAATTGTGACCGTGGATCAGAACCCGATTGGCACCACACCCGCATCAAATCCTGCCACATACGTAGGTGTGTTTGAGGAAATTCGGGAGTTATTCTGTCGTCTGCCGGATGCGCGGGTTCGTGGATTCCGGCCGGCACGGTTCAGCTTCAATCGCGCTGGCGGGCGGTGCGAAGACTGCGAAGGGATGGGCCAGAAAAAAATCGAAATGCATTTCCTTCCGGACGTCTGGGTTGAATGCCCAACCTGCCGCGGAAAGCGTTACAACACCGAAACGCTGACTGTGAAATTCAACGGATGCAGCATTGCGGATGTGCTCGAAATGTCCGTCAGCAAAGCGCTGGAACTGTTTTCCAACGTCCCCAAAATCCGCGCTCCGCTCGCCACACTGGATGCCATCGGCCTGGGTTATCTCACACTCGGGCAGGCTGCGCCCACGCTCAGTGGTGGTGAAGCTCAGCGAATCAAGCTGGCCGCCGAACTCTGTCGCCCCAATCGAGGTCGAACCCTGTACCTTCTCGATGAACCTACCACAGGGTTGCACTTCGATGACATCCTCAAACTGCTCAGTGTGCTGGGAAGTCTGGTCGAACAGGGCAATACGGTGGTGGTGATTGAACACAATCTCGATGTGATCAAGACGGCCGACTGGATTATCGACCTCGGGCCGGAGGCCGGACGCGGTGGCGGTCGGATTGTTGTGCAGGGAACTCCTGAAGACGTGGTTGCGTATGCTGCGGAAGCTGCTGCAGAAGCACAGACCGACGGCGGTAAAAAGGCGCGTACTCAGACAGCCACGCGGCCTCGATCATGGACCGGAGAACTGCTCGCGCCCGCCCTGAAGGAGTCCAGACAGGGCGAGATTGCCGTCTTCGATGCCGCGCAGCTGGCAGAAAAACGTGATGGTGACGTCAGCATCGAAGAACTTGGGCGGGCTGCCAGACTTCCATGGGAAGTGGACGGCAGAAAGTGGCACACGCAGGACCGCGTGTCGCATTCCGGTCAGCCCTGCATGTGGGACGGAAATGCGCTCGCATGGGTTCTGGAAGAATTGTCGAGGTCCACCGACCTCGCACCTGTGAACTGGAACGACCGTTCGACGGTGGAAGTCAAACCGGCCGCCGGTCTCGGCTGGTTTCTGCACGCCCGTACGGCAGGTGAGTGGCTGCTGTCGCTGTGCTTTCGCGTTCGTCGCGATACATTCACCACCGAACAGCTGGTTGCCGAACTGGGACTGCTGCCGCTGGACGACATGAAGGAACTCCCCGTTTACAGCAACGAACCCCGCGTACGCGCCCGAAACTTGAAAACCGCCTGGCAGGAAGTGACAGTACAGGTCTGGAAAAAAGCGGAAATCGAGACCCCGGCATTCCGAAAATTCCTTGCAAAGGCGCTGCAGTCCTGTCTGCTGCTCAGCAAGGCGGAAGCGGCAAATCCTGAAGATCTGATGCCATGGAAAAAACTCGGCAGACGCTGGCACGAACTCCGCAAAGGCCTTCCCGGAAACGGCCGCGTTCCCTGGGAATTTGGTCTGCTGGAACATCTGCTGCCGACCGTCGAAACAGCGCTCGATGGTTTAACGGTGGAGTACGGCTTGCGCAGCAAGATCAACTGGAGTCGCCCCGGGAATGGCGTTGTCGTTGCCGAACTTCACACCAAACGCAGTGATGGCGTGGATCTCTGCCTCTTCTGTCGGCCTGGTGAAGTGACTCTCGGTGCCATCGCCAGTCTTGGCGAATCCCGGACCATTACCCCCGACAAAGGCCGCGACCTTGTGCGTATCCGATTCACCACGGAAAGCCACGCCAGGGCTGCTGATGTGAAAAAGTTTCTGCAGACCGCTGGACCTCGACTGATCAACGACTGAACCCCCTTTCACTGTCAGACAAATGGAAAGAGGCCGCCGAGGGACTGGCTGCCATCGGGGCAAAGCAGCGCCTTCAGATCCTGATGGACACGGTGCGCCAGTTCGGTCGCAAGCCTCCGTCCGTCAACCGAACTGAACGACAAAAACAGCGGGCGAAGCTGTTACGCACGCCTCAAAATCTGTTCGATGCTGAAGAAAAAGCCTCGTATGCCAATGTCCGTGAAAATCTCGATGTCCTGCTGGTCCGTTACAACCTTGCCAACCTTGCCGGGCGGAAAAAGCAGCGTGAAGTTCGGCGCCGTCAGAAATAATCTTCGTTGCAGGCGAATGATTTGTGTTCACTTGAGGTCACTGCTATGGAAACGAGTCGGCTGATCGTGGACGGCCGAAACGCAGCACAATCACCCAGGCCACCAGACCGCCAGCGACACCGCCGGTCCAGCCGGCGCAGAGTGACCCGGTAATGCCACCACAGGCAGCAGCGAGCACCTGTGGGAACCAGAATCCCCGAAGCAGAGAACGCAGCAACAGCAGCGGCAGTAATCCCAGCGTTGTGACAACGAATCCCAGCGAGAATGCAAAGACGAAACCCCAGGCACCAACCATGGCCGCAATGATGATGCTGCCCCCAGTCGGAAGGAGCCCCAGCAACGCGCCGTACGCGGTGCCCGCGGCGGCGGTCCCCAACAGTGTGCAGAGCCACCACCGCACGGCTGTGACCCGATAGAACCGCGGAGCTTCATCAGCAACGGAGGGCAGCAGATCAGCCGGAGTTTCTGGCGCTTGAAATGGGTTCTCTGATGACATGCGTAAGTTTTAAGAGTTTGGGTTCACGTCTGCAACTCATGACTGAACAGCAAAAAAAGCCAAAAACGTCACAAAGGTGCCATGCACCTTGACAGGCTTTGCTGGTCGTTTTAGACTGTCGGAAACGTTGTCTGAAAGGTGATCTATGCCCCGCGTAAATCGTCGCGAGATTTTCTCCGACATTGACATTCAGGTGTTTCACACGATTAGTCGCTGTGTGCGTCGCAATCACCTTTGCGGGCGGGATCGCAGGTCGGGGTGCGATTATTCGCATCGCCGCGAGTGGATTCGCAGTCGGCTTGAACAGCTGGCTGGTATTTTCGCCATTGAGGTGCTGGGATATGCTGTCATGGCCAATCACATGCATCTGGTACTCCGCACTCGCCCGGATGTGGTTTCCGGCTGGACTGACGCCGATGTCGCTCTGCGGTGGTGGACGCTGTTTCCGCAGCGGCGGACGGCATTCGGTTTGGCTGAAGAGCCCACCGAAGAAGAGCTGAATCACATCAAAAACAGCCCTGTTGGCATTGCAGACAAGCGTCGGCGACTGGCTAGTGTCTCGTGGTTCATGAAGTGCATTACTGAGCCTGTCGCCAAGCGTGCCAATCGTGAAGACGAGGTCACCGGCCACTTCTGGGAAGCCCGCTTTAAGGCTCAGCCACTGCTTGATGAAACCGCTATTGCCGCCTGCATGTCCTACGTTGATCTGAATCCCATTCGTGCCGCGGTCGCGCAGGCCCCTGAAAACAGCGAATTCACAAGTCTTCACGACCGCATAGCCGACCGCCAGGCCGCAGTTTCCGGTGCCAATGCCTCTTCGGCAGACTCGTCCCTTCCACCCGCGGTCGCTCGAGAATCGCAGGCAGAAGACGGTTCTGCTGCGGGTTGGCTTGCCCCCATCGCGCTTGAACCATCGCCCCACGAATCTCGCGACTGCCCCACTGCACGCCGACTCACCAATCGCGGCTGCCTGTTCATGTCGCTTGATCAATACCTGCAACTGATCGACTGGACCGGCCGTCAAATGCGTCTGGACAAGCCCGGTCAGATCCCATCGCACCTGGCCCCGATCCTCACGCGGCTCGACTGCAGCCCGGAAGCATGGCTGGATCTCGTCAAAAACTTCCGTCGCCGCTTCCGAACGGAAGCTGGCCGCCCTGAGACGCTGGCGTCCATCAGTCGCCTGCGGCGTCACTGCCGCGGTTTGAATCGTCAACAAACATAGATGGCCGCTGGCCACGTCCGTCGCCAGAGCTCAGGCGATTTTGCTCATGTCCCAAGCGCGGCCTCGATCATGATCTGTGCTCACGGTGCCATTTACCCGACCATTTCCTTCCATGTACTGGTGATTTCCATTTGAGGCGCCGGAGATCGTGGTCAACCGGATTTTTACATGATACGTACCCGTGTTAACAGAACCTCACAACCTCCGCGCCATCGATGATGCCCCAAAAACCAAACAGTGATGTTGAAAATCCATGCCAACCGGAGATACTCTGACCGCTGGTCTGCTGCAGAGATGACTTCTCCTGGCAATGAAATGGACAGAATCTCATGTCACGCTGCGTTCATCACCCCGGCAGGCCCTCCGTACTGACTGTAAATGCAACACACTACTGCCAGCATTGCCAAAGTGGAATTAGTGCGGCTCGGAGACAGGTCGATCGGCACGTGGTCCCCGCAGCCTGCTTCGTCTGGTACGTGGGCAACAATCAATGGCGACAAATCACCGGAACCGGCTGCGCCCACTGGGTCGCTCATCAACTCAACATCAGAGCCTCTGGTAACGACCCCCACTGTCTCGAAGGATACATCTACCGCGTTGCGTCGCTGGTCCGCAGAACAACCCCAGTCGCGCTCAGTGATCTCCGCGTTCACGACGTTTATGTGAATCCCGCTGCAGACCATACGGGGCTGGTCGTTCGCATCATTCCAGGGGCCAGCCGCACCGGGCAGTCTCAAGGTGCGCCGCAGATCTGGATTCGTCATGATTCCAGTCGCCAGGGACATGTTGCTGACAACGAGTTTGCAACATACTTCAATGGTCAGGGCACGTTCCGAAGATATACCGGTCGGTAAGCTGCGGCCCAGGCAATCGAATGCCTGGATACCGTGCACCTTGCGGCACTTTTGTGAGGTGTTTGCGGGAGGGTATTCAGCTGAGCGAAATCTGACCGCGGAGAGAGGACGAAGCATCAGCAGAGGTGCTGATCCCAGCGTTGTGGCTGTGAAGCCCGCGGAAAATGCAAACAGAAACCCCGCAGGCTGAAAATGAGTTCAGGAATCCAATATCTCCTCTCGCTGCTGAATGGGTTCCTGCAGGCGGTCTGAATTGCCCACCCTTAAAAAGGTGCACGCCGCTGAAAAAACAGCACGATCTCTTCCTTGTTCGCCGGGTTGGCGACGGCGGAAACCATTTCCCAGCCCTGCTGGCCGACTTCGGCCCGAATGTTCGCCCCCAGAAATGTTCCGTCCTTGTCGGTTTCAAGGTAGTAGGTCATGTACTGCATGCGGGGGGTGAGCAGGTAGTCGAAGAGGAGTCGTGTGAGCAGTTCAGCGGACCAGATGGTGAGGATCAGCAGGAACAGTTGTTTGTAATTCACGGCGACCATCCTTTTTCAGAGTTGTGGGGGTCAAAAGCGGCCCTGGGCGGGTGTGGGTTCGCTGGCCTTTCAAGTCGGCAATTGTGACGGAGTTCCCGGCAGCGGGTAAAGCCCGGGTGTGCTTTTGCCTGCGTTACGGTGGTTGCCGTGCGGATGCAGATGTTTCGCGGATTCATCTCTGTGCGCTGCCGTTTTGCAACAGGTCGTGAGGGTCGAATCGGGGCGATCCCGGGCTTCAGCAATCCGGGTGTTTTTTCGTGTCGGCAAGCCGAAATGAAAGATAGGATGGATGGGCAACTTGCGGTGCCCTGATCCAAACGTGGCTATCAAGGAAATGGCGGGACAGATGGGGATAAAAAAGAAACATCAGGTGAACCTGCGAATGCTGGACGACACGGCGCTTGTGGGGCTGGACGTTCTGGAGATCTGGGATGGAGCTGACTTGATCGTGCTGCGGGAGGCGTTGTCGTCTCTGGTGCAGCTGGATGGTCGGCTGTCGGTGGGTGTGGACCTGTCGTCTGTGATGCACATTCCGAGTGGTTTTTTCGGGATGTTGTTTGAGTGGTATGAGGCTGGTGTTGAGGTGTTGCTTTACGCGCCGCGCCCCCACATTCAGCAGATGCTGTGGTTCCGGATGTATTTTCGGGAGGATTCGCGTCGGAGCGGCGTGTATCGGCTGACGGACGCTGACGTTCGCCATCACACGCCGGTGGAGCAGGAGGCGTATCATCGGCGTGAGTTTTCGGGGGTGCTTGCGGGTGATTTGTATGAGCCGCCCGAGCTGGATTACGACTTGGAGGACGAAATCTGAAGCGATGACTGTGGGCGGGGCAGTCAGGAGATTTGGGGCGGGGAATGACCGGAAAGTCAGGAACAGACCGGTTCAGTCCGTTGACGCAGGGCAATCCTCTGCGAATAATCCGCCGAAATTTCCCGGTTTCGGCTGGCTTGCCCGGATTGTCTGGTGCCGTGGAAGAATGTCAGTGGTGGTTCACTGCTGATTCCTTCCAAGGCTTCAATTTTCGGTGCGGGTTCGATTGATTTTTGAAATTCGTGGGTATGCTGGGCTTCGCCGCAGCGCAACTCGTGATGGACGGGCATCAAGGCCGCGGTCCGGGACGGTTGGCATTACGCCAGCCTGCGTGTGTCTCAACATGGAGGCACGGACACATCGAATTCACAGGAGCACCAGCTCCGCCACGGTATTTGTTTTCGGATTGCCATTCGGCCATTCTGAAGCTCATCACCGCGGTTCACTCGAACAAAGGGGAATGGCGTGTATCGTCTGGATCCGGGACTGAAGGCGATCATCGAAGCGGGCAGGAAGCGTGGCTTTGTTACGGTACAGCAGGTTCACGCCTGGCTCCCGGACGTTGAAGGCGATCCGGCGATGGTTGACAGCCTGATTATCGCCCTCGATGAAAACAACCTTGACTTTATCGAAGACCCGGACATCCAGCTTGACCCGGAACCTGTGGAAGAAGAGGTCAAGCAGGCTCAGGCAGAAAAAGCGGCCCGTGCTCTTCTGGGCCCGGAAACATCAGCGTTGTCTTCCCGCGACCCCATCCGCATGTATCTCAGCCAGATGGGCAACATCCCGCTCCTCACGCGCGACCGCGAAATCTTCCTCGCCAAACAGATCGAAGTCACCCGCAAACGCATGCGTCGGCATGTTCTCGAATCCGACTACGCACTCAATATCGCGGTTGACACCATCGAAAAAGTACGCCGCGGCGAACTCCCATTCGAACGGACACTCCGCACATCAGAAACGGAAGAGGTTCGCAAAGAGCAGATTGAAGGCCGCATGGAGCACAACCTCCGCACTCTGCGGTACCTCATGGAACGCAGCAAAGAAGAATTTCATCTCTGGCGCACGCTTCCTGATGGTTCCCCGGAACGCACCGCCACCGCCGAATCGCTCCGCAGCCGTCGCCGCAAAATGTGCTCCCTCTGCGAAGAACTCAGCGTCCGCACGCATCGCCTGCAGCCCATCATGAAACGCATGCTGCAGATTGGTGAACGCATCGAACAGCTCCGCGACGAAATCGCCTGCCTCCGCGGAATGAAGACTGCCGACACCGAACGACAGGCTCTCGAACGTGAACTGGAAGAGTACGTCCAGATCCTGCTTGAAACCCCCGACCAGTTCCTCCGTCGCTGCCGCGAAATTCGCAAACGCATGAACGGCTGGACAAGCGCCAAGCAAAAGCTCTCCGGCGGCAACCTGCGACTTGTCGTTTCCATCGCCAAGAAGTATCGCAACCGCGGTCTCAGCTTCCTCGACCTCATCCAGGAAGGCAACGCCGGCCTCATGCGCGGCGTCGAAAAATACGAATACCGCCGCGGCTACAAATTCTCAACCTACGCCACATGGTGGATTCGACAGGCCATCACCCGTGCCGTTGCCGACCACGCTCGAACGATCCGCATCCCCGTTCACATGTTCCAAAGCATCTCAATGCTCAAAGCCAGGGCCGAAGAGATTCGCCAGGCCACCGGCCGAGAACCCAGTAATGAAGAACTGGCAGAATCGGTCGGCATGAGCATCGAAGAAACCGAACGAATCATGAAGACATGGAAGCACCCCATCAGTCTTGATACACCTGTTGGTGAAAGTGAAGACAGCAGCTTTGGCGAATTTCTCGAAGACAGCCACGAAAGCAGCCCCGCTGAATCTGCCGCCAAACAAATGCTCCGGGACAAAATCGATCACGTCCTGAAAAGCCTCACCTATCGCGAACGCGAAATCATCAAACTCCGCTACGGACTCGGAGACGGCTACAGCTACACACTTGAAGAAACCGGCCGCATCTTCAAGGTCACACGCGAACGCATCCGCCAGATCGAAAGCAAAGCCCTCAAAAAACTCCAGCACCATACCCGCGCCATTCATCTCAAGGGCTTCGTTGATATGGCAGACGACGAGCCGCTCCCAACAATCGAAGTCGAAGCCGAAGCCGAACTCGAAGAAACCGGCACTCTCTGAATTCCCCATCAATCCTCAGAACAAAAGGCCTTCACAGCACCAGCTGCGAAGGCCTTTTTCTTTTTCATCACGATCCTGACGCCGGTCCCTGACCGCCTTCCATTCCGTAATCCGCCCTGATCCGCTATCCTCTGTTCACACATCCGCCGTCCCCCCCACTTTGCTCGCAAAAGGCGCAGCCACCGGCGGTTTTTCTGGAGCATCAAGAGTCATGGCGGTCTATCTGGGCATCGATATCGGTACCAGCGGCACAAAGACGCTGGCAATGCAGGAAGACGGCAGCATCCTCGGATCGGCAACCGCTGAGTATCCCCTCAGCAATCCGAAGCCGGGTTGGTCAGAACAGGACCCTGAGCATTGGTGGCTGGCCTCCGCCACCACCGTCAAAAAAGTGCTGAAAGCCGCACGACTGAAACCCACCGATATCGCTGGCATCGGCCTCAGCGGTCAAATGCACGGAAGTGTGTTTCTCGACAAAGCCCATCGCGTTATTCGCCCGGCCCTGCTCTGGAACGACCAGAGAACTGCTGCTGAGTGCGCGGAAATTGAACAGCTCGCCGGTGGCCGTGAAGCACTCATCCAACTCGTTGCCAACCCCGCCCTGACCGGTTTCACCGCCCCCAAAATCCTCTGGCTCCGCAATCGCGAAAAGAAACACTTCGATCGAACCGTAAAGGTACTGCTCCCGAAAGACTACGTGCGGTTTCGCATGACGGGCGAATTCGCCACTGAAGTCAGTGACGCTTCCGGCACTCTCCTGCTCGATGTTGTCAACCGCTGCTGGTCCACTTCGCTCCTCGACAAACTGCAGCTCTCCTCTGATCTGCTCCCAAAGGTCCACGAAAGCGAAGACATCACCGGTGTGCTCTCCGAATCCGCCGCGAAAGAGATGGGGCTGAGGGCTGGTATCCCTGTGGTGGGTGGTGGTGGGGATCAGGCTGCCAGCGCCATCGGGAATGGAATTGTGGGCAGTGGCGTGGTTTCGGCCACCATGGGCACCAGCGGTGTCGTCTTCGCTCACAGCGACGTCGTGCAGGTCGATCCCGCGGGACGCCTGCACACATTCTGTCACGCAGTTCGTGGCAAGTGGCACGTGATGGGATGTGTGCTGTCTGCAGGTGGCAGTCTTCAGTGGTATCGGAATCAGCTTTGCCAGAGCGAGATTGCGGCGGCAAAGAAACAGAAAATCGATCCCTATGAACTGATCACCCAGCAGGCAGCCGAAGCGCCTGTGGCCAGCGAAGGTCTGTTCTTCCTGCCATATCTTACGGGCGAGCGCACTCCTCATGCCGACCCCAGCGCCCGCGCCTGCTGGATTGGACTCTCACTCCGCCACGGCAAACCGCACCTCGCCCGCTCCGTCATGGAAGGCGCCACGTACGCCATGCGGGATACTCTGGAAATCATCCGCCAGATGAACATTCCCGTACGCGAAATCCGCCTCTCGGGTGGCGGCGCACGCAGTGCTTTCTGGCGACAACTTCAGGCGGACATTTACGGTCAGCCAGTTGTCACCATCAACGCTTCGGAAGGGCCTGCCTACGGAGTGGCTCTGCTGGCAGCGGCTGGCACAGGGGCCTACAAATCGGTCGAAGAAGCCTGCCGGGCGACGATTTCTGTCGTCACCCGCACCAGCAACAAAGCGGCCGCCACTCGCGCTTACCAGGCCGCCTTCCCAGTCTACCAGCAACTCTATCGATCGCTCAAAACCGATTTTGCCGCTATCCAATCCCTCATCCGCTGATCACAACCCCTCAATTCCCCATTTTTTCTCCCTCTCCCCACAGTACTCAGCCGAAGTTTGGATTTCCGCAAAAAACCAGCTACTCTGCGGCTTCTGCCGGCATTCGCCCTGATCCCGTGCTCCCGCGGCTGCCGTGTCTTCTGACTGCTACTTTCCACGAAACCCTGCATGCCCGATCCCCGGAACGACCAGGCCGACCTGTCTGCCATTCCCGTTCGCGTCCTCATCGTGGATGACGACGAAGGGCACGCACAGGCCGTCGCCGATTCACTCGAACGCATCAACTGTGACTGCCGTGTTGCCGGCAGTGGCGAACGCGGCGCGCAGCTGATTCATGCAGAAACCTGGGACGTCATCGTCACCGACCTTCGCATGGGCGAAATCGATGGCCTTGAAATCCTGAGGCAGGCCAAGGAAGAGCTTCCGGACGCCGAAGTCATCGTGCTCACCGGACACGGCTCCATTCATTCCGCCGTGACCGCTATGCAGCATGGAGCCTACACCTACCTCACAAAACCGCTCGACATTGGAGAACTGCGTTCAGCCGTCGAAAAAGCCTCCGCCCGCCTGCGACTCATTCGCCGCAACGCCGAACTTCGCCGATCGCTTGACGAACGCTTTGGCTTCGAAGGAGTGATCGGCACCAGCCCCCAAATGCACTCCATCGTCGAGATCCTGAAAAACGTCTCCCCCACTGATATCACGGTACTCATCCAGGGCGAAAATGGCACGGGAAAGGAACTCGTTGCCCGCGCCCTGCACCAGAACAGCCCTCGCAAAAGCAAACCCTTCGTCCCCTTAAACATCTCAGCGCTCCCCGACAGCATCCTCGAAAGTGAACTCTTCGGGCACGAAGCCGGCGCGTTCACTGGCGCTATCGGACGCCGCATCGGAAAGTTCGAGCACGCGAATGGGGGCACTCTGTTTCTCGACGAAGTTGGCGAAATGCCGATGGACACCCAAGTGAAACTTCTCCGAGTCCTCGAGGACCGCAAAATCACTCGCCTTGGTGCCAACGACGAAATGCCCATCAACGTTCGACTCGTCGCCGCCACCAACGCCGACCTGCAAAAAAATGTGGCTGAAGGCAAGTTTCGCGAAGACCTCTACTATCGCCTCAACGTCGTCTCCATCTACCTCCCGCCACTCCGTGAACGTCAGGGAGATATCCCGCTTCTCATGGAACATTTCCTCCGCGAAATGTCCCGTCGCATGGGCCGCGAAGTCCAGGGCTTCTCTCGCGCTGCCCGCAAAGCACTCCTCTCGTACCACTGGCCCGGAAATATCCGACAGCTCCGAAATGTCATCGAACGCATGCTCGTGCTCGATTCCGACGGAGTACTCGATGTCGATGGCCTGCCCCCGGAAATCGCTGTTCTCGTCCGCGATCAGCCACCCGAAACGACCGTCGAAGCCCCTTCCGGTGCCGATGGACTTGTCGGAAAACCCATCGCTGATGTCGAACGCCACTACATCTACCGCGCGCTCGAACTGACCAACGGCAACCGCGAGGAAGCTGCTGCCATGCTCGGGATCGGCGAACGCACGCTCTATCGCAAAATTAAGGAATACGAAAGCAGGCGCTGATCACGCCGGGAGCCCTCAAATGCTGCATGCAGTCATAATGGCCGGCGGAAGCGGCACTCGGTTCTGGCCTCAAAGCCGAAAACAACTCCCCAAACAGCTCCTGCGGCTGGCCGGGGATCGCACCATGATCCAGCAAACGCTCGATCGCTGCCGCTCCTGGGCCGAACCCGCCAACTCATGGATCGTCACCAACTCTGTTCAGGCAGAGGCCACTCTCCAGCAACTCCCCGAACTCCCCGTCAGCAATCTGCTCGTGGAACCCGCCGCACGGAATACCGCCCCCTGCATCGGCCTCGCTGCACTCGAAATCCTCGATCGCGATCCCGACGCCATCATGTTCGTCATGCCGGCTGACCACGTCATCCAGCCGCTCGAAGCCTTCCACGCCGCTGTCCACCGTGCCGTCGATGTCGTCCGCGATCATCCCGAAAATCTGGTGCTCTTCGGTGTCACCCCCGCCTTCCCCTCCACCGGATATGGCTACATCGAACGCGGGGAATGCATCGGTCAGCAAACCCCCAGCCTCTACCACGTCAAAACATTTCGCGAAAAACCACATCTCAGCCTTGCCGAACAATACATCCGCGAAGGTCGCTTCTTCTGGAACTGCGGGATCTTCTGCTGGAAAGCCGAAACAATCGTCAGACTGCTCGAACAATATGAACCCGAACTCCACGCGGGACTCCTCCGCATCCGCGATGGCTGGCGATCAGGGAACCGCAGCAAAGCCATGGCCACCGAATTCCCACAGCTCAAAAGCATCTCCGTCGATTACGCCATCCTCGAACGCGCCGCCAGTGTCGTCGTCCTCGAAGCCCCCTTCCTCTGGGACGATGTCGGCAGCTGGCTCTCACTCCCAAGACTCAATGGAGCCGATGCTGCGGGAAACACCATCGACGGCCTCTTCTGCGGCGTTGATACCCACGGTTGCATCGTACGCACCTCCAGCGATCACCTCGTCGCTGCACTCGGACTCCGCAACCTGATCATCGTGCACACTCCCGATGCAACTCTCGTCGCCGATACATCCCAGTCCGAACGCATCAAACAAATCCTCGAACAACTCGAAAAACAAAACCTCCAGAACTGGCTCTGAACCCGAAATCCACACACGCAGCTTCACACGCAGGACCCGACGTGCATGAAGGAAAGCCAACACACTGAGTGGATGGCCAGCTGGCGAGATGATCTGCTCCGCTATGTCTGCGGGTTTGCCAACGCCGAAGGTGGAGTACTCGTCATTGGACGCAATGATGACGGCAAACTCATCGGTATCTCAAACGCAACAACACTGCTGACCGATCTGCCCAACAAGATCCGAGATCTGCTCGGAGTTGTCGCAGAGGTCAATCTGAACTCCGAAAATGGCAGGGATTCTATTGAGATCGTCGTTCCGCCTTACCCGAACCCGATCAGTTTTCGCGGACACTATTACCAACGCAGCGGCAGCACACTCCTTGAACTGAAAGGTGCCGCTCTCGATCGCTTCCTCCTCGGACGCTACGGCCGCACATGGGATAGCAACCCCCAGCCGGGTGTCACCACCGCAAACCTCTCTCCCTTCGCAATCTCCCGCTTCAGAACACTCGCCGAACGAAGCGGCCGACTCGACACTTCAGCCCTCGCCGAACCCGACACCGGACTGCTCCAAAAACTAAAGCTCACTGACTCAGGCTACCTCAAACGAGCTGCCATACTGCTGTTCCACCGTGATCCGCTGGAATACTTTAGCGGCGCCTTCGTCAAAATCGGATTCTTCCGGTCTGAAGCAGATCTCGCGTGGCATAATGAAGTCACCGGAGATCTCTTCGCACAAGCCCAGCAAACCCTTGATCTGCTCTTCACCAAGTACCTCAAGGCCGCTGTTACCTACGAAGATATTGTTCGTATTGAGCGTTTCCCCGTCCCCCGCGAAGCCATGCGCGAAACGTTGCTCAATGCACTCGTACACCGCGACTACTCCGTTCCCGCACCGACCCAGATCAGAGTCTTCGAAGATAAACTGGTTGTCGTAAACCCTGCAGAACTCCCGCACAACTGGACGCAGGAAACTCTCCTCGGGCCTCACTACTCTCACCCGTTTAACCCTGATATCGCAAATGCATTTTTCAGAGCCGGAGAAATTGAAGCGTGGGGACGCGGAGTGCAGCGAATCTTCGATGCCTGCAAAAAAGCTAAAACCCCACGCCCTCGTGTCAAGTTCGAAATGCAGGGGCTCTGGATCGAGTTCCCGTTTGGGCGCAGCTATCTCGACGTAATTCGGGGTAAGTCCCGTGGGGCCGCGCCACACTCTAAAACCCCACCAGTCGCCCCACCAGTCACCACACCATTCACCCCACCAGTCACCCGATTGATCCGCCTGATTGCTTTGGAAGGGGAGCTTGGGAGTGCGGCGATTCGTGAGCGGCTGAGCCTTCGGGACCGGACACACCTTAGAAACCACTATATCAATCCGGCTTTGGCGGGTTTTTGGATCGAGCTGACGGTGCCTCAGCATCCGACGAGTCGTCTGCAGCGTTATCGATTGACGGCTGCAGGACGCGGCGTTCTTCCACTTTTGGGGGAGACGCTGGACGCCAGCGAATGAGGGTGCGTGCTCTTTGAACCGTTAGAACCGCTGCAATCTGCGTATCCATGGGCAAAGCGATCCTGAATTATGTGGGTGACCAGAGCCCCTGGTCACTCAGGGGAAATCTGCGAGCTAGCTTGCATCAGCTTGGGTCTCCCTGGAACTTACTTCCCTGTCAGGTGCCTGGTAATGGGCGATGTGCCTTCGAAGCGGGTGAACCGCAAAAATGCAATGCTGCGCAGCAATGCAGCGTTGCGTTTGCGAAGGGCACGCGCGGCCGGTCATCCGGAGTCACGCGCTGCTCAACCGGAACCAGTCACCGACTCCTCGGAAGAGCTCTTCATTGTCGCACCAGAAGCTGGGAAGCAAAAAAACTCAGCGGATGCCGAACCGTGTATTGAATCGATCCCGGCCGCGTCCAGTTCGGAATCAACGGCAGAGATTAAACCGTTGACGGATGTCGATCTGGCGGGCGCTGTGGCCCGGAAGATCGCAGAGATGCGTGACCTTCTGCTGGGTGAACTGCAGTCATCCTTCGCGGGGCTGCGAGCAGATCAGGCGTTTGCATGGTCTGAACAGACAGCGCTCCTGAAATCACTTTCGGAGGATCTGACGGCCGGGGTTACCGATGACGAGGTGGTTCCTCGGGCGGTTCACGTGCAGTCATTACCATCTGCTCCTCCTCCGCCTCCTCCTCCTCAGGCAGCGAAAACCGTACCATTGCATCCTGGCGAGGCAGCAGGCCCCGCGGATGCAATTCTCCGCTGGGAGGCGATCCGCCAGAACTTCCTTCAGAACGATGGCAGAGATCTTGTTGAGTCGGCAGTTGACCATCCCCCCGTCGGCCGCTCGCAGCAGCCGCAACTGGAGCCGGCTGGGCGTCCGATTGTCGCACTGGCGACGGCCGCGCGGAATGCCGCGGAACTTTCCGACAGTGAATTTGCCGACATACTTCCCGAACCTCTTGACATTGATCAGGTGCCGGACAGCGATCTTCGCGATATTTTTCTGAGTCGTGAGCGACTGCTGGCTGAGCTGATTGGCCGATATCGTCGGCGTCGTGAGCATCAGCAGGAGCTGCTGAGTGCTGAGCAGTTGCGGGGGCTGCACAGTCAATTGCCGAGGGACCTTGAAACGCTCGTCAACGCCTCGCTTCGCCGCATCGATGAGCTGACGCGGCTCAGTGAGCTCGAACTGGCCTTTGAACGGGCACGGCTTTCAAGAGAACGCAAGCAGCTGGAACAAAGCCGGTTCCTTCTGGAAAACCACGCACGGCAACTGGGACTCACGCTGAATGCAGACGGGACAATGTCCCGCAGTGATGATTCGAGCGGACGTCCGGCAGGCCGACGCTGGCTTGGAAAGCTCGGTTTTGGCGGCCCGAATAACTCGGGAAGAGATCCGCAGCGACGTCCTTAAACCATGTTCGCTTGCATCCTGTCGCTGCCCTGCCAGAATCCGCATCTCGGTCATTTCTCCGCTCGTTGTCCCTTCGAAAGGCAATCCCACATGCCTGCGCGTTTCCCTGCCGCCTTTGTCGCCTGCTTGTGTGTGCTCGGCAGCTGCATTCCATGCTTCGCAGCAGATCGACTGGTTCTGGAACCCGTCGGCGAATCCAAAGGTCATATTGTGCTTGTCTCCGGTGACGAGGAATACCGTTCCGAGGAAGTCATGCCAATGCTCGGCAAAATCCTCAGCATACATCATGGCTTCCGCTGCACGGTGATCTTTGCCTTTGGCCCCGGAGATGCAGACTACATCGACTCCAACAATCAGGATGGGCTCCGTGGCCTCGATGCCCTTGAAAACGCCGACCTGATGATCATCGCCACGCGTTTTCGCCATCCCAGTGCCGAGCAGGCTGCTCATATCACGAAATTCCTGCAGGCCGGGAAGCCGGTAATCGGACTGCGCACGGCCACTCACGCATTTCGCGGCGGCGAAAAGTTCGGCGAATCGCTCACATTTGATCAGTTCGGTCGCCAGATACTTGGCGAACAATGGGTTTCACACCACGGCCATCACAAAGTGGAAGGAGCTCGAAGTGTTGCTGAACCCGGCGCCGAGAATCATCCGGTGCTGCAGAGTGTTGGTGAAATCTTTGCCCCAAGCGACGTGTATGGTGTCATCCATCTCACTGAGAAGGATCAAATCGTACTCCGTGGAGCCATCACCGAAACACTTGACCCCGCCTCGAAAACTCTTGCCGACGACAAACGCAATCAACCCATGCAGCCGCTCGCCTGGTTCCACGACTACAAGCTTTCCGATGGCAAGCCCGGGCGATCCTTCTGCACTACGGCCGGAGCAGCCGTTGACTTCGTTGATGAAGACCTGCGACGACTCATCGTCAACGCCGCCTTCGTCCTCACTGGCAAAGAACTGCCATTCAAAGCCAACGTCGAATATGTTGACCCCTTCTATCCAACTTTCTACGGCTTCATCAACGATGGCAATTACTATAAAACAATGAATCTTAAACCCGAAGATTTCGGCGTCGGCAAGGCTCCCCATCGTGCTGACCCGCCAGGCACCCCAAAGTGGCCCCACAGGCCCGTGCCAAAACAGTCAGCCAACTGATCCAGTGCCGGCAGAAGCCTCATTCAAAGAGCACCCCTGACTGCAGGCGACTGAAAAACTGACCTCGCGATATGACCGTCCCAAACCCCGCTGATCGCGCTGCCTCAAGCCGCGCCGTGTGCACATGCGGCCCAAATGCAATCGCACGCCCAAGAACCTCAGCCATCGCACGCGTTGCGATGGCCTGAGGATCAGCATCGGCTGCGGACAGGTCCAGGCAGAACAACGTGTCCGCTGTCTGCAGATACTCAGTCGCCCCCTCTGGACTCATCACACTCTGAAAGCCAAGCCCCGCCTGACGCGCTGCGTGCCCAGCAGTACTCACGAGCATCAGGTCGGAGGAATACAGGACCAGAGTCCCAGACATGAAATCTCCAGTCAACGGCTTAGAAAACGGACTGCTGCCTGCTCTTCATGATGCATCGTGGTGATCATGGCTGTGGTCATGATCATGGTGATGGTCGTGGCTGTGGTCGTGGCTGTGGTCGTGGCTGTGGTCGTGGCTGTGATCGTGGCTGTGATCGTGGCTGTGATCGTGGTGGTGGTGGTCGTGGTGGTGATGATCGTGGCTGTCGGTCAGCATCGTTTCCGGATGCGTGGGAGCGGCTTGTTTCTGTCGGGCGATCCACGAGGCTTCAGCGGCTCTGTAGACATCGCGAAGCGGAACTCCCGCAGCGGCGGCCAGTTGGGCACAGGCATCAAATTCCGGGGCGAACGACAATTCGCCGGCGTTGTTCCAGGCCTGTTTACCGGCGACGGAGCCCCACGGAGTTTGAACTTCGGCGGGTGCGCGGCTGCGAATGGAGCGTTCGACGGTGAGTCGGCGGATTCCCAGTGTGCCGGTTTCACGGAAGAGCACTTGTTCCAATCGCTGAGTGTCCGCAGGTCGACAGAGGGTGCTGAGGAGTACGCCGGGACGGTCCTTTTTCATCTGAGCTGCGACTGTGAAAACATCGAGTGCTCCACTCTTCATCAGACGTTCACGGGTATAGCCGATGACTTCCGGCGTGACATCGTCGAGATTGGTTTCAAGGAGCACGACGATGTCTGTTTCAGCGGCAGTGGCTGGAACGGGGCTGCCGATGAAGATTCGCAGGATGTTTGCGCGGCCGGGAAAGTCTTTCATTCCACAGCCGCAGCCGATGGCGGAGATCGTGAAGGCCGGCATGGATCCGAAGGAGTCTGCAAGGGTTCTGACGATGGCAGCACCGGTGGGTGTTGTGAGCTCGGCGTCGATGGGAACCTGAGCGAGCGGGATGCCGCGAAGAATCTCGGCCGTGCCCGGAGCGGGGACGGGGCAGATCCCGTGATCAATCTTTACAAAACCCCGACCAGGAGGAACCGGACTACAGATGACTCGTTCGATCTGCAGCAGGTCAAAGGCTACTGCAACACCCACGATGTCCACGATGGAGTCGATGGCGCCAACTTCGTGGAAATGGACATTTTCCACTGTGGATCCGTGCACTCGCGCTTCTGCTTCCGCAATCACCTGAAACATCTGCAGAGAAAGCTGTTTCTGACGATCGGTGAGACCGGTGGCGGCGTGAACAATTCTGCGAATATCCGGAAGGCCGCGATGAGCATGTTGTTCGGGATGTTCGACCAGCACCTGCAGCGAACGGAAACCGCCCTTGATGACTGTTTCGATACGGAGGCGGACGTCCGGGAGTCCGAGGGAACTGATGGCGGAGCGGACCTGATCCGGATCAGCACCGGCATCGATGAGTGCAGCCAGTGTCATGTCACCGCTGATGCCAGTGGCACATTCAAACCAGGCTGTTTTCATGGGGATCTTTCAGTTTGTGGAATCGTGGGGTCCTGAACGAAACAACCCGGCAGGAACTCAGGCCGGGTTGTGCAGGAGCAGGAGAGCCGAGGCCGCTGCGAGTCAGCTGTCCTTTTTCGCGGCGCCCTGAGCGCGGATACGATCAAGCGGCGAGCCGCCGCTGGCAGGAGCAGCGGGTTTTGGTGCGGGTGCGGGTGCAGGTGCGGGGGATTCAACGGCCTCTGCTGCGGGGGATGGGGCAGCCGGTTTGGCTGCCGCCGCACGGATTTTGTCCAGTGGAGAACCACCGGCGGGGGCTGTGCCCGCAGCACCCGCGGCGCGGATTTTGTCGAGCGGTGAGCCAGTAGCAGCGGGGGCAGCAGGTTTGCCGGAAGCGGCTCGGATTTTATCGAGCGGTGAACCGGCGGTTGCAGGAGCAGCAGCAGGAGCGGCAGCGGCGGGTTTGGGTGCGGGTTTCGCCTCAGGAGCAGGCGGAGCGGCCTTTTTGGCGCGGGGACCATCCACAACTGTGAGATACCCCGGCTCGATGTCATACCAGCTGATGTCGATGCCGTTGTCAAACTCAACCAGTGCCCGACAGTTCATGTTGACCGTTTTGACACGGCCAGTGAGCAACGCGAAACGCTTGAGTTCGGGGGCCGTGGAAGAGACGACAACCCACTTGTCGGTGAGTTCTTTTTTGAGTTGTTCAGCGCGGTCGATCAGCGACACGGGAGCGATTCCTGTGGGATACGGGGAGGACCGGGACTGGGATTGTGGTGTATTTTTAGAAATCTGCGGGCCGGAATCAAGCTGCGGGGGCTGGTGGCCGCGGGCGTCTCGATGTCCGGATTGGATTTTTGCAACGTGTTCAGGAATGGCTGTGTTCAGTATCTGGGAATTTCCCCGACCGCACATCCTCGATGTACTGGCGGGCTGCGGCATCTGCAGATTCCCGGAGCTGGCCGAATTGCTTGAGAAATCGAGGTTTGAAGGAGGGGTTGAGCCCGAGCATATCGGGACCAACGAGCACCTGACCGGAGCAGCCGGGGCCAGCGCCGATGCCGATTGTGGGGATGGAAAGGCTTTGAGTGATTCGATTGGCGATTTCGGCCGGAATAAGTTCCAGCACGATTGCGAAGGCACCCGCATCTTCAGCGGCGCGGGCGTCATCGAAAAGCTGCTGCTCATCGCGCTGGATACGGCCCATCCCGCCGAGCTGTCGCACAGCCTGAGGGCGCATGCCGATGTGAGCCATCACGGGAATGTCGGCTCGGCCGATCCCTCGGATCGTTTCCGATTGAATCGCCCCGCCCTCCAGCTTCACCGCATCGCAGCCGGTCTGCTTGATAATCCGCCCGGCATTCCGGACCGCCTGGCGAGCACTGACCTGGTAGCTCATGAATGGCATGTCCACCACAACCAGCGCCCGCTTCACCGCGCGGGATACGAGTTCTCCGTGGTAAATCATTTGGCCAAGCGTTACCGGCAGGGTACTGGATCGGCCCTGAACGACCATTGCCAGACTGTCACCGACAAGAATGCTGTCCACGCCGGCGTCATCGAAGATGCCTGCCCAGAGGTAGTCGTAGGCGGTGAGCATCGTCAGTCCACGCCCGGAGCCTGCCTGTTCGCGAAAGGTCGGGACGGTGATTTTTCGGACTGGCTGCGACATGGCGAAAGCGTTCAGTCCTTGACGATGGGATTGGTCAGCGTGCCAATACCCGTAATGGAAATCGACACGGAATCGCCGTTTTCGAGCGTGAAACTGTCATCCGGCACAATACCGGTTCCGGTCATCAGAAATGCACCGTCCGGAAATTCGTTTTCCCGACACAGCCATGCAGCGAGTTCCTCGGGGGTACGTTTCATTTGGCTGAGCAAGGTGGAGCCGGCGAAAACAACCGCACCGCCGCGTCGAATTTCCAGCTGAATCTCAGTGCGTTCCGGCTGCAGTGGCTGATCGGCCAGCAGAACTGCCGGCCCCAGCCCCGCACACTGTCGGTAGAATTTGGCCTGCGGCAGGTAGAGTGGATTCTCGCCTTCGATATCGCGAGCGGACATGTCGTTGCCAATGGTGTAGCCGACAATCCGGCCACTGCTGTTGATCACCAGCGTAAACTCAGGCTCAGGAACGCTCCATGAACTGTCGCTGCGGACGCGGAGCGGCTGACCGGGACCGGAGGTTCTGTGAGGCGTCGCTTTGAAGAAGAGCTCCGGCCGATCAGCGGTGTAAACCTTGTCGTAATGCGACGCCGCAGATTCGGATTCTTCCATTCGAGCAACTTGACTCCGCTTGTAGGTGACACCGGCAGCCCAGATCTCCTGGCGGTCAACCGGTGCCAGCAGAGTTACGTCGGCCAGCGGGAAATGCGTTGAATCCGGTCGGAGCAGGAATCGCGCGAGTCCCCCCGGATCCGCAGAATTCAGAATGTCCATCAGCGAATGGCAGTTATCGATCTGTGTCAGATCCAGCGGCTGCACGGTATCCGAATGCAGTGCTGCAACACGCAGGGAACCGTCATTGGTGCGAATTTTGCAAAGTCTCACAGGGCTCTTCCGCGAACGTAGATGAGAATTCGAATTCAAAAGGGTGGTCCGAACGCCGGCAACTCGAAACAGTCTAGCGATTGAGCGGGAAAATAGCCAGGGTTGGAATGTTCCACTCCACCGACTTCGCTGCCACTCCAGCTTTGCAGAAAACCGACGTCGCACCCATTTTCCACTGTCACTAAACTTCCAAGTCGCGAAAAATACCTGCTGACGCTCCATCCTTGCGTCGGCAACCCACCCCCCCGGAATCTCCCATGCGCAGCGAATCTGAAGTCCTCTTCGAAGACAACCCCTTTTCTATTCCCGTCGCAGATCGCGTTCGTCGTCTACCCCCGTACCTGTTCGGCACAATTAACAAACGCAAATATCAGCTCCGGGTCGCCGGAGTTGACGTGATCGATCTTGGTATGGGTAACCCGACCGACCCACCGGATCCGCAGATTGTTCAAAAAATCGAAGAGTCGCTCGCCGATCCCCGCAACCATCGCTACTCCGTTTCCAACGGCATCGGAAATCTCCGCAAGGAAGTGTCCGCCCGTTACATGAAACGATACGGCGTCCGACTCGACGCCAACGACGAAGTGCTCGCCTGCCTGGGTTCCAAGGAAGGCTTCAGCCACATGTGCCTCGCAATGATGGGCCCAGGGGATACAGCCATCGTCCCGGCTCCTTCCTTCCCCATCCACGTCTACTCCGTGATGCTCGCCAGCGGCAATGTCATTGCCCTCGATGTTCGTGACCCCGAGAAATTCCTTCGCAATATCGCCTACACCTGCGAACATCTCGTCCCCAAACCGAAACTCGTCGTCGTCAACTTTCCCCACAATCCCTCCTCCACCGTCGTCGAACAGGACTTCTTCGTCGAACTCGTGCGGCTGGCGAAAAAGCATCACTTCCTGGTCATCAGCGACTTTGCCTACGCCGACGTCTGCTTCGACGGCTACAAAGCCCCCAGCTTCCTGTCCACTCCCGGTGCACTCGATGTCGGCGTGGAACTCACGTCCATGAGCAAAAGCTACAGCATGGCTGGCTGGCGGATCGGCTTCTGCTGCGGAAATCGCGAAATGGTACGCGCACTCGCCACGATCAAGGGTTACTACGACTACGGCATCTTTCAGCCCATCCAGATTGCAGCCATCGTCGCCATGCGCCACTGTGACCATGCCATTGATCAGATGGCGGCCGAATACCAAACCCGCCGCGATGCACTCTGCGACGGTCTGCGCCGCATCGGCTGGAATCCCATCGTCCCCAAAGCCGGCATGTTTGTCTGGACCGAAATCCCGGAACCCTGGCGAAAAATGGGCTCCATCGAATTCGCCATGAAACTGCTCAACGAAGGTGGCGTTGCCGTCAGCCCGGGACGCGGCTTCGGCCCGGAAGGCGAAGGCTTTCTGCGACTGGCAATCGTCGAAAACAGCAAACGATTGCGACAGGCCGTTCGACAGATCGATAAGTGCCTCGAAACCGAATCGGCCGCATCAGCGTGATCTGGCTGACATTCCCACTTCCTCCCCGGTCGCGTCGTTCGCCAGCGAAAAGGGCCATTGCCATGCTCACCCAATGCCGTCTCGCTCCGCTGGTGCTCGCCGCTGTCGCAGCACTGACTCCAGCACCGGCCGTCGCTCAAACCGCCATTCCCGGACCAGCCACTGCTCGGAACGCAAAAGCCGTCCGCATCGAACACAACATCGACTATCTCGGCGGTGGCCGCAGCGAACGCGCCGACCTCTATCAACCGCCCATGGAGCCCCAGGCACCACGCTGTCCAGGCGTCGTCATCATTCACGGCGGCGGCTGGACCGGGGGTGACAAAGGAGCAGCCAGGGAAATTAATATCGGTACAACACTCGCCTCCCACGGCTATGTCTGTTTGTCCATCAACTACGCTCTTGCGACACCCGATAAACCCACCTTTCCACAGAACATCCAGGATTGCAAACGCGCTGTTCGCTGGCTTCGCAAACATGCAGATCGACTGCATCTCGATGCTGACCACATCGGAGCCATCGGAGGTTCGGCCGGCGGACACCTCACCGCACTCCTTGCCGTCACCGGCCCGGACGTCGGACTGGATCCCGCCGAAGACCCCAAATACTCCTGTCGCATCCAGGCCGCTGTACCTCTCTACCCCCACTGCGCCGCCGCATGGGAAGGAGACACCCCGCTGCAGACCTACAACGCTCTGCCCATGTTCGCTCAGAATTACGCCGCCGCACCAAAACTCTGGGATTCCGCCCTCCCCATCAAACAACTCTCTGCTGACGATCCGCCGATGCTGCTCATCCATGGCACCGCTGACACCACCACACCGCTCAATCAGTCAACCAGACTGCACGAAACAGCAGTCGCCAGCGGTCTGGACAGTCAATTGATCGTCGTCGAAAAAGCTCCTCACAGTTTTCACCTGCAGCCTGCTCAACGCGATCTGAGACCCGATGTGCTGCAATTCTTCGATAAGCATCTGAAGCCGGGCGACCAGAACAGCAAATAGTTCGTGCCTACTCCGGCGCGACAGCGACCGATCCGGCTGCCGCCGATTTCAGGGCCGCGTCAAGTACCTGCTGAGTTTTGAGCGCAACGTCCGGCCAGAAGTGATCACGACGGCCGGAAAGCACCAGATCGCCGAAGGTTCGAAACAGTCCCGTTTCCTGAGCACTGGGATGATTGTTGCTGTATTCAAACAGCCGCTGCTGCTGGAGTGAACGCTCCATGTTGAACAGACAGCCATCCGCCATGAAGCGATGTCGCCCCACTTCAAACGTCACTTCGTTGCCGTAGTAGGGAAGCACAAAGTCAGACAAGGTCAGATAGCCCTGGGTGCCGCTCACGTGCGCCCACTGCTGATGATTGGTCCGGAATGAATTGTAAAAAGTCGCCGAAACTCCATTCGCGAAATGCATTTCACCCTGAAATTCGAGCGGTACAGGCTGAGCACTGTCGGGCCGCTGGACGCCATTCAGAATTCGTCCGCGGACTTCCACGGGCAGCTGGTACTTCATGGCCCAGAGAATAATGCGGATAGTGTACCAGCCAAGGTCTCCAAGACAGCCGGCTGGCTCCAACTGACTGCTGGCCCGTATGTTGCTCTGCACCCATGCATCATCAGCACAGAAACTGAAGTGACTGGCAATTCGCCGAATTTCGCCAACGCTCTCACCATCATCCAGAACTCGCCGCATCGCATCCATTCGAGCACTGTGCATGAACATCACGCCGTCCATGAACTGCACGCCTGATCGATTGCAGGCGTCAATCATTCGCCGCACGTCCGCGGATGTCACGCCGCAGGGCTTTTCCACCATCACATGCTTACCGGCTTCGGCAGCACGGACTACCCAATCCGTCCGGATACCCGTCGGAAGGGGGACGTAAACAGCATCGATGTCGGTACGGTCGAGCAGAGCGTTGTAGCTGGCAAGAGCTTCCACCGTGTGGCTGACCGGCACGGATGCCTGACACTCCGCGATGAATTGTCGAGCCTTGTCAGCGGAACGGCTGGCGACTGCGGTGACACGGCCGTTGCCCGAATTGGCGATGGAGTGCCAGTTTTTTTTAGCGATCCCCGCGGTGCTTAGAAATCCCCAGCGGCAAGTTCCCTGTGACATTCAAGTCTGCTCCGGTTTACTGTTCGATTACCCATCTGACCACGCTGCCGAATCACGTGGTGAGTCCACGCTGCGGCAATCTGACGAATTCCTTTACAGGTCTCAAGCAAGTCGCCGGGATTTCCGGGGGTTGCGCAGAGATCAGCAGCGCCTGATCGCAGCTCGCGGGCAAATCTGAGATCCTCGTCCCGGACCTCTGAATATTCCGGCTTGAGTACTCGCAGTTCCTTCACCCGCGGAGCCCCAGGAGAGAGTGACAATCGCGGTCCGCGCCACCTCAATTTCACCAATGCGACAGAGCCTGTCCGGAATGCCACAAAAACCGGCTCCAACAGTCGCGCCGGGGGCGGTGAGTCCAGAAATAAAGGACAGCAGCAATCCGGAATTTTCGCTCCAGGTGCCATGCACCCCGGGACAGTAATCAGCCCCGTTTGCCGGTCACCACCCCATCGTATTTCCCCCAGTATCTGCGACCGCGGGGACTGTCCCCGGCAACGCCGCAGGCGTTGCAGATTCTGGCAATTTTTCGGTTCGCAACGATTCTGCCGCCCAGCCAGCAGCCGCTGTTCCACCCATGCCACCGTGCCCGCCCGGACCGTCCCCGGTGCCGCACAGAGTGACGCGGATCCCAGTAAATTCTCGATGATTTTCGTTTAAGGTGCCATGCACCTCTGTGGGCGTGACCGGCCCCGTTTGCCGGTCACCACCCCATCGTATTTCCCCAGTGTCTGCAACCGCGGGGACTGTCCCCGCCAACGCCGCAGGCGTTGCGGATTCTGGCAATTTTTCGGCTTGCGACGATTCTGCCCCCCAGCCCAGCCAGCAGCTGCTGTTTCACCCCTTCCGCCGGGCCTGCCCGGACTGTCCCCCGGTGCTGCATAAAGTGACGCGGATACCAGTAAATTCTCGATGATTTTCGTTTAAGGTGCCATGCACCTTTGAGGGACCTGCACCTTTGAGGGACCTTTTAAGGTGCCATGCACCTTTGAGGGACCCACAGGATTCCAGAGTGCGGCGGTTCAGGTGCATGGCACCTGTGTGTCGAACTTTTG
>JBJTOP010000048.1:0-6680 GCA_046074645.1 Planctomycetaceae bacterium
CCCGAAAGCAGATTTGCTGGCCAACCCGGATGGCGAACCCCAATCGACGTCCGAACCGCGTCACAACGCAGACCGATCGCCACTCATCATGCAGCACGTGTTCAACAAAGCGGCAGAACGCAGAACGCTGATTACCAGAAGTACGGGTCATTCCACCGTGGACGGCAGGCTGAAGTGGCGGACATCAAACGGTGTCCGCATTGTGCAGCAGCCAGCCACAGATCCGATGCAGGCATTCATTCAACAGGTTTGCAACGAGATGCGCCAACTTTCGGAATGCTGCGAGGAAGCGCTTGGGAGGATTGGCAACATCGTTCGCCCGAAGAATTCAGGCGACGCAGTTTGTGATGAAGCTGATATGCTGAACGAAGCCATGACGTCAAGAATCGCGGGTCTGAAGCGTGTCTTTGCAAACGTACATCTGCTGCCGGTCTCTGCTCAGGGCAAGCCAGCCGTGAACGATGAACATGCACACCATGCAGCGGAGGTGGATTTCACGAGTGGGGAGGAGTTGCAGCAGAGACTTGGGTATCCACAGAAGTTCTGCGAGTTTCTGATTCTCGGGCCCGCCATGATGCTGCTGAACAAAGCATGGTTTTCCACTGTTCAGCAGGCTGCTCAGCAGACTCCTGCGGTCAGCCAGCGGCAGACCGGAGTCCAGGCAAATTCGGGCACAGGGCGAACTCCGGCTCGAGCCAGCACACTTCAACGATAGCACGGGGAGTCTCCGGTGTCTCGACACACTCAGGCAGAGATTGAAGAGCTGCTGCAGGCAGGGCTCGTTGATGGACGAGCCCCTGTTCTGCCGCTGAACTCATGGCCCGGAGACGCGGTTTATTACGAGTTTCTCTGCTGGCTCGACCGGCACCCGGAAATCGATGACTGGTGTCGTGGCAACACCGAAGCCGCTCAGCAGGTAATTCGCCTGCTGAGCGGCGTTGTTGGATGTGTACGGAAGAAACTGGGAGACCATTGTCTTTCGATTAAACACGGCGAAGACTCAGCTGATTCTTCGGCGAGCGCAGGATCCGATATCGGTATCGCTGCCGCAGTGGACGAGTTGGCACCACAACCGCTTTTTCTCCGCTTTCTGAAGCGTCGCGAGGACAGGGAAGAAGATGCTCGACAACGGCGGGAAGTTCAGGTGCGACGAGTCGCTCGCCACTGCTTTGAAGCAAAGCAGCGGCGAATTCTGCAGGCAGCGGCCGACTGCGGAGTTCTGCGGGAGCTGGTCGAGTCTCTGGGTTTTTCCTCGATCGGCTGGGACCTCTCACATGGTTCTCTGAAAAAAACGGACCTCGCTCGTCTTCGATCTTTTCTGCAGAAACTTGAAAAGGACTCGCTGCTGAAGCAGGTTCTGGAAGATCTCGGACGGCTGGAGCGTTCAACTGAGAGCCACAGCACGGTATTTTCTGAGTTCATCGAGACGATTTCGGAGAGGCGAAAGCTGCTTCGAGAATGTGTGGTCCCACGTATCGAAATCGATGTCACTGGTATTGATCAGAGTGACGATCTGCAGTTGATGCTTCCGGACGAATTGGTGTTTCTCGCCCAGAAAACGCTGAGGCCTCTCTGGTATCAGCGTTTTGCGGAAGGGCAGTTGTCCACGTGGCGAGTGCAGGGTACGGAGATTCAGGAGTCCGAGCAACAGCAGCGAGTCGGCCGGATCAGGCGAACACCGGTTCGCACGGGTCCCGTTGTCGTGCTGCTTGACACTTCCGGCTCTATGGCAGGCGCACGACGTGAGCCAGCCGCGAAGGCGGCCGTGCTTCTGCTTTGCAGGATTGCACAAGCCCGTCAACGTCGCATCTTCATCATCAGCTTTTCAGGATCGGGACAAACTCTCAATTTCGAATTCACACCGGATGCCGCCGGCCTGCTGAAGCTCGATCAATTCCTTGGCTGGTCGTTCTCAGGGGGGACTGACATTGACGAGCCTCTGCAGAGAAGCCTGAAAAAGTGCAGCAGGGAGGCTGACTGGAAAACGGCGGATGTTGCAATTCTGAGCGATGGTTTTTTCAGTCTTTTGGATGAGACGGTTCGCATGGTGAACGACTGCAGGAAGAATTCAGGACTTGAAGTGACAGCGTTGCTGACGGATGGCTGTGTGTCGGAGGTTCAGCGAATCTGTCCGCAGTCACGGATCCGCAACATTTCTGACTGGGATGCTCTTCGCAGCGAGTTGTGAATCGCTGCTCGTCCCGAGATCTTGCTTGTCTGAAAATAAAAAATTTCGGCATTTTCTTTCTGAGTTTTGCTGAATCAGGCATCCGCCGCATCGTCTTAATTTTTGTCGGCCGGTTGATGAACAGTCGCCGATGGCGGCGGAAATGTTTCCGCTGCTGTGCATACGAAAAGCCTTAGCCTGAGGACAAAAAAATGCAGGGTCAGAAGGTTCGTGGAGTTGCGGATATTGTGTTTTTGATTGATGCCACGGGCAGCATGTCGCCGTGTCTGGATGCGGTGAAGGAGAACATCGGCGTGTTCGTCGATGCACTCTCCACACGGAACGCCAACAATGCCACTCCCATCAAGCACTGGCGCGCTCGGGTGGTGGCCTATCGCGATTTTGGTTGTTCAGATGCTGCTCCTTTGGTTGAACATCGGTTTGTGGAGTCGGCGGCCGAGCTCCGCGGGCAGTTGAGCAGCTTTGAGGCGGAAGGTGGCGCGGACGAGCCTGAGTCGCTGCTGGAGGCTCTGTATGCGGTGGCCATGATGCCCGAAATGGACCGGAGCACCGAGTCACTGGATCCCAATCGCTGGCGACACTCAACCGGAGCCGCTCGTTTTATCATCGTCTTTACCGATGCGTCATATCACGAACCCATGGTAAAGCCAGCCGGTGGCACGATGGATGACGTCGCGAATCTGCTGGCCAGCCGACGAATCATTCTCAGCCTGTTCACGCCCGACATGCCGTGTCACGCGAAGCTGTCTGCTGTTGACAAGGCGGAGTGGAATGTGATTGGCGACGGCAGGGATCCGCAGAAAGACATGCGAGTGTTCGTCAGTGATCAGAAGAATTTTCAGGCCACACTCATGCAGCTGGCGAAGACTATTACGGTGACCAGTGCAGTGTGGCAGGCTGAATAGAAATAAAGGAAAGCTCGACATGGCCAGGATTTTGCGGCCCGGTGACACCGTGGAGGGACTGCGAGTCAGCGCGGAGATTTCCCGTGGAGCTCAGGCCACCTGCTACCTTGCAGAAAGAGCAGTTGGTGAGCGAGTGTTTCTGAAACAGTACAAATCTCCGTCACAGCGAGTCTGCTGGTATCGCGAATTCATTCGCTATCAGGAGCAGCTGCGGCGGCGAATTGATGAGTCGAGGTGCATTCACTTCTGTTATCGTCAGTTGCTTCGGTTTGAACGGGAGCAATGTCTGTTTCAGGGTTTTGAGTTTCTGGACAGCAGCTGTTCCCTCAGGGAATTGCTGCTGTCTGCAGCTCGAAAGAAAGGCTCATTGAAGGGCGAGCAGCGTCTGATTCTTGCCAAGGTTCTGGTTTCAGGCGTAAGCTCGCTGCACGAGCAGAAGATCGTGCACGCGGATCTGAAGCCCGAGAACGTGATGCTGCTGCCGGACTCCAGTATTTCTTCCGGGTATCGTCTGCGATTGATCGACATGGATTTTTCGCTGCTGACAGATATACAGGCTCCGTGGCACGGACACGAAGGCTACTTTGGTACGCCGCAGTATTTTTCTCCGGAGCATCTCCGCGGAGCTGTTCCCGGCACCCCTGCTGATCTGTTCACGCTGGGGCTGATCCTGTACGAAGTTCTGGGTACCGGACATCCGTTCACGGATAAGAGCGACGAGGAATATCGGGAAGCCATCGTCGCCGGCCGTGTTCCGGCACTGCAACTTGTGCCTGAACTGAAAAGCATGGAGCACGCAGCAGAGATCCGGAAAACGCTGGCTGCCTGTTTCGATCCGCAACCCGCAGCTCGCCCGACAGCTGCAGAACTGCTTAAAGTGCTCAATGGCCGCAGTACTCCATCACCTAAGATTCCCAGCATCGGAATCCTTTGTCTGACGGGGCCCAATTCGAAAGTTCGGCGATTTAATCTGCCTCAGACGATTGGTCGCGATACCGCCCGAATCTGGGGTGAAGACTATCGCTATTTGTCTGAACGGCAATTTCAGCTGCTCAATGAGAATGGTCAATGGTCTGTCCACTCACTGCCCGGAGCCGTGAACATGACACTTCTGAATGGCACTCCCGTGTCAGACAGGATGCCGCTCCGTCCCGGTGACGTAATCGCGGTTGGAAATCCGAAAACGGGCGTCTGTCGGTTGCCGCTGACCGTCGAGTTTCTGGCACCGATTTTGAAGTAAGGGGAATCTGAAATGTGGGAGTGTCCCGAATGTGGGGTGCAGACAGAGTTGGGATGCCGGGAATGTGCCGGCGGTTGCGGTTTCGTGCGAATGCCTGTTGTGTGTCGCATTCGGGGATTGGAGCCTGGCGCACAGCTTGTTATGCGGGTTCAAACAGCCGTTGGCAGACGGCTGCTGCGTCGACTCGACAGCAATGATGCGCGGTTTGCCTCGGAACCACAGTTTGTGGTTGCCCCGGAACGCGAGCGTGGTGGCTGGGTGTTGCGGCACGCTCCGGGAGCTGCCAATCCCACTCGGATCAGTGGCAATCCGATACCGAGCGACGGCACGCTGCTTCAGGATGGGGACGAGATCTCGATTGGTGCCGGAAAACTGCTGATGCGCATTGAATTGGAGGAGACATGAGTACGTGGAATGCATTGAGTGTCGTGTGTCCGGATCCTGTACAAAATGGCGTCATTTCATCTGCAGACAGCAATTCGATGCTGCAGAATCTTGATATCGAGCACGTCCTTGATCGAGTTTTTGCGACAAGGCGACTCTTTGAACCTGCGTGGCGCAGTCCGGTCGCTCTGCCGCAGCATGTGCCGCGGGATCTGTGGTTCGTGGGTGATCTGCACGGTGATCTGACGGCACTTGTTAACATCTGGAATTATGTGAGCACGCAGTCGCTGCGGCGATCCTGTCAGCCGTCTGTGATGTTTCTGGGCGATATCGTGGATCGTGGTCCTCAGAGCGAGGAGTGCCTTCAGTTCATCTTCTGGCTGATCGCAGAAAATCCCGGACGGATTGGTGTGTTGCCCGGCAATCACGAGTCCGCACTGGAGTGGGACGAAGCTCGTCGGCAACTGATCAGTCAGGTCCAGCCAGCGGAATACGCGGAGCATTTGAATGCGGCAGCTGGCGAAAAAACGCGTCGGTACAAGCTCTCTGTCAGGACAGCAAAGACCGCTGTGGAATTGTTTCGTGCAGCGCCTGCAGCAGTCATTTTGCCCGACGGCTTGCTGATTGCTCATGGCGGCTTTCCACACAGCGACCTGCAGCCGGGAATCCGAACGCTGGACGATCTTTCAAGGCCAGGATGCGTGAGCGACTTTATTTGGCTGCGATGCCATCCGCGTGCTCCCCGCAAGATTCCCAATCGCCATTCACTCGGATGCGAATTCGGCAGCGACGATTTCGCGGGCTTTGGTCGCCTGATGCGCAGTCTTGGTCAGCCGGTGGAGCATTTCGTTCGAGGACATGATCACCATCCCGAGCGTTTCCATGTGGTTTCCATCGATGGCCAGCCGCGGATCCTCACCTTGAATTCCATGGCCTGTCAAATGCCGGATGAATCTCGAAATATATGCCCCGCTCGCCCCTGCATCGGTCGACATCGACCAAGGTTGCTCCCGGAATTGCATCAGGTCCCGATGCCTGATCGCTGCGATACAGAAGCTCCTGATCACCCACTGCCTTCAGGATTCATGAACAGGGGAATCACCTTCGGGGCGTACGATCATGACGACAGGTGAACTGCTGATTTGCGTCAATTGTGGCATTGTGACAGACGGATGCGGGTCAAGCTGCGCCGTCTGTGCAGGTCGCGTCTTTCGCCGCCGCTGTCGGTGTACACAGTGCAGTGCTCTCGCAGCTGAACCGGAATGTGCCGGGTGCCTCGAGAAGCAACTCAGAATGGCCCGTCGGAATCCGGCTGCAGAAGTGCAGCAGCTGTATTCGGATGGTCGCATCGGCATCGCAGCAGAATTGGCCGCGCAACTTGCCGCAGCCGGAGATCACAGCCCACCGGTGCAGCAGTTGTCCGCGGCCCTGCTTAAAAGTCGGGCTCTGATCATCGATTGGAGCCATGGTCTGCTCGAATTCTCCGCACTGCAGGCAGCCTCCATGAACGAACTTCCCGGCAAACTGCTCGACGATCTGCGAATTCCTATTCAAACTGTGCATGGCCTGACGCTGCTGAGTCTGTCGCAACTGCTTGCTCTGCTGGAGCAAACTCAGCAGCCGCCGGAGACCGCCAGCGAGACGATTACCGAACCTCTGAGAAGTCGATTGGGAAGATGGCTCAGCCAGTGTCCCGGCGCACCATGGCTGAAGCAAACGTGGAAAGAACTGGCTCCGCGAATTCAAACGTGTGTCCGCACTGCCCGACGGCACACCGCCACCGTCTGTGCCCACGCTGTCGTGGGCTGGCAAAGACTGCTTGCCAGCAGACTTTTGCAGGAGCAGATTCCTGTGTGGTGGCGAAAGGGTTGCATGAGGACCTTCGCCGCATATCGAACGCTTCAGGAATCGCGTCTGGTTTCGGTTGTTATTCCCGCAGCGCTCAGGCGACTGCGACAGCGGT
>JBJTOP010000049.1:0-2799 GCA_046074645.1 Planctomycetaceae bacterium
GCACCGAATGCTGCGGATACCAATAAAATCTCTGGGATTTTCGCTGCAGGTGCCATGCACCGCACGGCCGTAACGAGCCCCTTTTTTGCCGGCCCCGTCCCACCGCATTTCCCCGGTGTCTGCGACTTCGGGGACTGTCCCCGGCAACGGCACGGTCGTTGCGGTTTCTGGGGACTCTTCGGTTTGTGACGATTTTACCGCCCAGCCAACCGCCGCAGCTGCACGCCCGCCGCCGTATCCGCGGGGACTGTCCCCGGTGTCACACCAAATGCTGCGGATGCCAATAAATTCTCTGGGATTTTCGCTGCAGGTGCCATGCACCTCAGGGCCGTGAAGGCCTGTGGCCCAACGAGTTTTAGACAGAAAAACGGGGGCAGACAGCGGACTTACTTTCCCTCGCTCCCGCTGTTTCTGTATTGCTGTTGAAAGTATGTCAAGTTGCTCACGAGATGAGAACAGTCACACAGGACTGAAAAGCTCACTTCTTCCGTGGAATCTGACCCCAGACAAATGATTCATGATTGAAATCGTCGCTGGTCCGGACGCATTCAGCACATCTCGCAAGCAGCAAACCTGTTGATGGCTCAAAGCGATAAATCCCGGGGGTCTGGGGGCTGGCCCCCGGCATCCCTCCAAACAGTTCACCCAAAACCTTCCTCCGTTTTTCAACATCTCTCTACAGGCCAAACTCTGAGTCCCCTCTGCCCAGTACGCTGAGCGGCACAAGCTGGGCTCGAACGCTGCCCGCGGTCCCTTATTTTACGTCTCAATCGGCTCGTCCTTTCCGATCCAGCCACGACTCCTGCGCAGGGCTCTTCGCGAACCACAGCCGCGACGGGCCAGGAATGGCTCCACACGTCACGACAACCGGTAGGAACGAGTGGAATTGTCGTCTGCGAAACAGGGTGATCGTCGTCTCATCGATTCGGGTTGTCACCTCGGTATCGAAGACCTATTTCCCTGGCCGGGCACGGTGCATCTCGCCGCGGAAGTCGCCCATGCTGGGCCAGAGCAGCGGCTCGTCGAGATCGACTTCGGCCACGGCGATCGTGCCCCAATCGGTGGCCTGCGCCAGGATCGCGCCATCGTGGCCGAAGACTGCCGAAACCATCCAGTTCGACTCCACCGGCGTGTAGGTGCTGCTTACCAGGTAGACGTGGTTCTCGCACGCGCGGGCTTTCGCCAGCAGTGGGTTACAGCCGGCCACGGGGAAAGCGATCACCTCAGCCCCGTTCTTCGTCAGTTCTCGAGCCGGCTCGGGGAAGAAGCCATCGTAGCAGACCATCATGCCGACTTTGCCGAACCGTGTCTGAAAGACGGGAAACTCCGTGCCCGGCTGCACGCCTGCGTCATGCTCGCCGCGCGGCAGGCAGACCTTGCGGTACTTGCCCACCACCTTCCCATCCGGACCGATCAGGACAGCGACGTTGTAGAGCAGGTGCGCATCGCGCTCGACCAGCCCCGCCACGATGTAAAGGTCGTGCTGCTTTGCCAGCGCTCCGAAGTAGTCGGTCGCTGGACCGGGCACCGGCTCGGCGGCGGCTTCATAGTCCCATTTTCCGCGGAGTGCCGTCAATGTCTCGGGCAACACGATCAGGTCAGCTTTTTGCGCGGCCGCCTGAGCAATCAGCGGGGCGAAGAGCGCGCACTTGTCGCGACCTGTCGTGCCTTCCGACGGTACCTTATGGACGGTCGCCAGACGAACGACGCGCCGTGGCTTCTCGGAAACCGTGTCGAACCGAAAGCCACTCCACTCGACCCGTGCCGACGGCGCCCAGCGGAAGACCAATTGCACCTTCACCTGCCGCGCCGCCTTCGGTGCCGCGTACGTGTCAGCCAGCAACGTCCAGCTGTCGCCCGCGTCCTGATCCGCGGGATAATCGGGCAATGCCTGCGGCACAGCGCCGGGCATGTAGCTGGCGAACGCAGGCTTGTCGCGCGAGATCGTGCCGCCCTTCTCGTCCTGCCAGAACACGCGGGCGTAGCACGACTGCCGCGGTGTCGTTACCCCCTCGACGCGCCTCCGAACCTCGAATCGATATGCCACGCCTCCCTCGACAGGCAGCGTCGTTTCCCACCAGCCGATCTGGCCCTCACGATCGTCGGTCCGAACAATCCACCGCGGCCCATCATTCCAGCCGCCTGTCGCGAAATGTTTGAACTCCGGCTGCAACTCGGATCGCGGCGTCCCGGTCGTCCAGCCTGCGGGCAGACCAGGAGACGTTGCGCCCTCCGTCGTCGATTCGTCCGCCAGAGCCTGCGGGACGAACGGGGCAGGCTGAGCGAGCGCGGCCATCAGGCCGACAGCTGCAGTGAGAACACCAGCTAATCGGTGCATCGGCAACGTTCGCTGTCCCGCTGAATTGATCGTCATTGCTCGCCCCCTGCGTCTGCGTTGTCTGTGAATGAAACTGCCGGGAAACACGACAGTCCACTACGCCCCAGCCATCCCATCCGTGAATGTCGCTGTTGTCATTGACATCCCGGTGAGGTGGTCGTTGACCCACTTGATCCCGGCACTGCAGGCACCCAGCAGGTGAGGGGACGGCGCCGTCAGCGGCAGAATGCTGTCCTCGGCCTCGCTGTACAGCGGCATCAGATCGCCGCCATTGATGGCACAGAATCGGTCGCCAGCGCCAATAGCCAGCAGCATTTTGGCGTAGCTCTCGAGGTTCACTTCGCCTTCGCCGTGACCGCAGAACTGGTGACCACGCTGCGGCCAGTCCTCGCTGATCATCAGCGTCGATGCCCCGGTCAGTCGCTTGAAGTTCTTCGCGTGGCTGCCCACCACGCGCGGAG
>JBJTOP010000050.1:0-20795 GCA_046074645.1 Planctomycetaceae bacterium
GGATCGATAAAGACGAGGTCGGTGACATCGAGGAGGGACCATGGGTTGGCTTCGAGTCGGTAAGGGGGTTTCAGGTATGCCGCGTTTTCCGGGAATCGCACGCGCTGCGGCCCCAGCATTCCCAGATGCAGCCAGACGGAAGATGATCCCGGTCCACCATTGAAGCAGAAGGTGATGGGTCGAGCGGCCGCGGCCTGGGAGCGACGGGAGTAGGAAACAAAGAAGATGGAGGCTTTTGGATTCCCGTCGTCGCTGCGAAGCAGCAGTCGGCCGGTGTTGACGGTGTATGGAACCGTTTGCCCGGCGATTGCTGCTTCATGTTGTGTCTCGACGAGCTTTTCGGGGGGCTCTGAGGCTGGTTTTGAGTCCTGACAGACGGCGTGGATTGCAGTGGTGATCCACAAGAAAACTGAAAACAGCACGAGTCGCATGTGCATGTGCCCTGAGAGCATTCTGAAGAAATCCGGAACTGATGCCGAATGAAAGAGCCTCTTTTCGCTGGTGCAGCGAGCCCTCGTCAAGGAAAATCCGCAGCGTCGGTTCACAAATTTCGGGGAAATCGACTGGATGCACAGAGCTCGAGAGGAAATGGCATGATTCACGTGAGCAATGTCACCCGAAGTTATGGGTCGAGGCAGATTCTTCGTGGCGTATCGCTGCAGGTGAGCGCTGGGGAGGTCTGTGCGCTGATCGGTCGATCAGGCTGCGGCAAAAGTACTCTGTTGCGAATTATCAACGGACTGGAGAGCCATGACGGGGGTGAAGTACGTGTCGAGGGCACGGTGCTTCCGGCTGCCGCCGGAAAGGAACGCGATCGCGCGCTATTGAAGATTCGGCAGCGAGTGGGCATGGTATTTCAGAAGTGTCACCTGTTCCCCCACCGCACGGTTCTGCAGAACATCACAGAGGCACCTGTTCACGTACTCAGGCGAACACCTCGAGACGCGATTGCCGAAGCCCATCAGCTGCTTGCTCGCGTTGGCCTGCCGGACAAAGCGAACGCCAGCCCTGAATCACTCTCCGGTGGTGAGCAGCAGCGGGTCGCTATTGCGAGGACGCTTGCCATGCGGCCAGGCCTGATTCTGCTGGATGAACCCACCAGCGCGCTTGATCCTCGGAGTGCTGCGGAGGTCGCTGCGCTGCTGCAGGAGCTGGCGCAGCAGGGACAGGGAATGATTGTGGTCAGTCACACGCCATCATTTGTCCGTGCGATTGCCGGGACTGTCTGCAGTCTGCACGAAGGGCGGGTTGTTGAGTCCGGGCGGGCCAGCGAGGTGCTGGGCAACCCGCAGCACGAGTCAACGCGGGAATTCCTGCAGAGCTCGTGAGCAGAACGCGAGTGTCGAGGCGATCGGCGTTGCGGAATGGCATCAAGATCGAGTTTTTTGGGGCGGAGATGATGCCCAAAGGCAACACCGTGGCATAACTGCACCCACCGGGACGTCGCACCGCCGCAAAATCTCAGAAAAGAATTGACGCGGGAAAACGCCAACCTAGGTTTTGGTCGTGCAGGGGGCGACGGGTGAGGCAGCAAAAGACTGCTGAACGTCACCAGTCGCTTCCGCTGTTCATGCCGGCTCTGCAGGGCAGAGTCCGAAATTTTTGGCGGTTGGCATGTCGCCGTGACGTCATTGCCCCAGAGAGGGCACAACGAGAAGGAAGTAGCAATGTCTAAGTTCACAGCACGCGTCCGTAATTTCCTGAAGTCCGAAGATGGCCCAACCGCTGTTGAATACGCGGTCATGCTGGCTCTGATCGTTGTCGTCTGCATCGGCGGGGTCTCCCTCGTCGGTGAAAGCGCCAACAGCAAGTTCAGCGATATCAATGACAGCCTGAGCAACTGATGTCAGTGGGCTGATTGCCCGGCTATCTGCTGCTATACGAAAGGGATGTGGACGCCAGTCTGCATCCCTTTTTTCTGCAGTCTCTGGATTCCAGGTGTGTTGCGTTGACATGCCTTCGTTCTGAGCCCCCCTGAACGGGAATATCGATATGGAAACGATTGACTGGATTCTGAATAACTGGAACGTGAGAGTTGTGAGTCTGATCCTGATCCTTGCTGCGTGGATCGACGGGCGCGACCTGAAGGTTCCGAACTGGATTACATATCCCATGGTGCTTTCCGGCCTGCTCTATTCCGTGCTCTCCGCCGGATACGCAGGTCTCGGTGAAGGTCTGCTTGGCATGACCGTTGGTCTGCTCACACTGCTTCCCCTTTATGCCGTCGGGGGCATGGGGGCGGGAGATGTGAAGCTGATGGCAGGTATTGGAGCCTGGATGGGCTGGAAGGTCACGCTGGTATCGTTTTGCGTCACCGCCATTGTGGGGGCGCTCATGTCTGTGGGAATGGTTCTTTACCGTCGTGCGGGTGCACTTCACACAGGCCGTTTTTTCATGATTCTCGGGGAGTGGGCTCGGGTGCGAAACCCTGTGGTACTCTCTGAAATCGCTGCCGTCCGGAAGCCGCAGATGCTGCTGCTGCCATACGGAATTCCCATCTGCATCGGAACAATCGGTTACTTCATGTACAGCAACATGCTGTAGGACTTTTGTCGTCGCTGCGATTGCTTTTGTGTGTGCACCGCTGCTGCGGGACCATCGGCAGAATTTGCCGGTGGTCAGTCGGGCAGCGGGTTCGTTGTTATCCGGTCCGGGCTCCCTCTGACTGGAACTCTCAAAGTTTAAGCTTTCCTCACCGCATTCGGTGAAGCAGGGAAATCCTGCTGCCGATCATGATGCTGGCGAGGAATGTATCGATTGCCGCAGTTGTGACGGGTTTGCCAGACTTGCAACCCCTTGTAACTGCGGTGTTGCTGCAGGACTCGATCGCTATGAAACCACAGGCCATTTTGATGTTGTCCGTGGCGCTTTGCTGCGGCTTTATCGCAATGTTGGGAGTTCGCCAGGCGCTGTTGAATAAGGGGTCCGACAAGGAATCCCGAGTTCAGGTGGTGGCGGCATCGGTAGACGTGGATGCTGGAGTAGTGCTGACGGAAGACAATGTCCGATTGGTAGAAGTTCCTGCTTCGCTGGTGCCTGAGACGGCAATGCGGAAGCTGGATGATGTCTACCAGCGGCCAATGAAGTCGCCGATCAGCGCAGGGGAGTGGATTCTGGCATCGCGTGTAGGGGAACGGGGCGAACGAGGGGCAGTGGCGAACATTCCGGAAGGCTGGGCCGCAGTCACCATTCCGGTGGATGCCACAACGACTCACAGTGGTATGCTGCAGCCGGGAAATCAGATTGACCTGCTGCTGACTTATCGTGATCAGGAGGGACTCAGTGATGTCCAAAGAACTCTGGCAGTACTCGAGTTTGTCGAAGTGTTTGCTGTGGATGCAAGGATTTACGGGACGGAGTCGGAAGGGGAGGCTGGGCAGGCTCGCAACATTACGTTGCTCGTAACACCCGATCAGGCCCGCGCGGTCACACTCGCGGGAAACTCAGGGAAACTCTCGACAATCATGCGCAAGCCATCCGGCAGCAAAGACCGTCGCGCAGCCTCGATTACGAAGGAGTTTCTGAACAGCAGGTTTGGGAGGGGACTGGAGGAAGCGGGGACCACATCCGAGGAACTTGAAAAACTGCCGATCGATCACAGTCCGGTGCGAACAGAACCGACCTCAATCGAGGCTGCAAGGGCGCTTCAGCAGGAACCTTCACAGAGCCTGGAAGTGGAGGATGCTCCGGTTGAAGAACCGTCACCGGCTGCTCAAAAACCAGTGTCGCAACCGGTCGAGGAAGATCCGAAAAACATCTGGACGATGGAATTGAACGGGGGAAGTCGGATTCGTCGTGAAAAGATCATTTTGAAGAATCAGAGCGACAAATAGCTTAACAACAGTGATCAGTTGGTGCGGACGCAGGGTGGGCGAACCGAACTCAGGGGGCAGGGATGCTTTGCGGAATCAGAATTACAGCACTCGTGGCGACTTGCCTCGTCTGTCTGGGATTTCCCGGTCAGGCGGCAGGTCAAACCTCGCAATCCGGGCCGGACTGGCAGATTCGCGACGGTCGCAATGAAGTTTCGCTGTACGAGCGATTTTCGATGACGATCAGGCACTCGTCAAAAATTCGGCGCGTGCTCTACGATGACGAGGTCATTACCGTCAATACCATCGAAGGTGATCCCCAGGCGTTTCAGATCTATGCCGCCAAAGCCTGCGTGACCACAATCACCGTTGTGGATGAGTCTGATAAGTCTCACGAGCTTGAAGTACTTGTTCGCGGTGATGTCAGACACCTCGAGTCCTTCATTCGCCGCCTGTATCCGGACGACTCGATCGGAGTTGAGGAGATCAGTGATTCGTCGGTTCGACTCCATGGCTGGGTGACGCGGCCGGAACATGTCAGCGAGATTCAGGCAATTGCCGAGCAGTTCTATCCGGATGTTCTGAATCACATGCAGGCGGGTGGCGTCCAGCAGATCATGCTCAAGTGCACGGTGCTTGAAGTCCAGCGTTCGAAGCTGCGCCGGCTGGGCATGAATTTCACGATGGTGCGCCCCGATGGCTACCTTGGCAGCACCCCAGGGCCGATTGTTCCTCTGAGCGGTGTCTCGGCCGGTGGTTTTACACTTGGACAAAATGCCCTTCGAGACAGCACGGTTACATGGGGACTGACCAGGCCTTCCGGCAGCTTTCAGGGTTTTGTTCAGGCCATGATCGAAGAGGGCATCTTCAAAACTCACGCCACTCCGATGATCGTCACGCACAACGGTCGCCCAGCCAACTTTCTGAGTGGTGGAGAGCTGCCTATTCCGATTGCAGGAGGTCTGGGCACAACTGGTGTGCAGTATCGGGAGTTCGGCATTCAGCTGAATACCGTCCCCTACGTACTTGGTAACGGCCGCATTCGACTTGAAGTGGAAACTCGGGTGAGTGATCAGGACTTGTCAAATATTGTCACCATCAACGGGACCACAACCACGGCTTTTCGTACCAACAGCGCGAACACTCAGGTCGAAATGAATTTTGGTGAGGCACTCGTTATTGCCGGTCTGGTTTCGAGACGGTCGTTCGGCAACGGACAGAAACTGCCATTCTTTGGGGAACTTCCGTGGATTGGGGCTGCATTCAGTCGCAAGCAGTTCACCGAGTCTGAGACGGAACTGATCATCATGGTGACACCGGAACTGGTGGCGCCCATGTCGAGCGGTGAAGTGCCTTCCGTAATGCCAGGATCATCATCAGATACTCCTGTTGATCGCGAACTCTTTTTCGATGGGCTGATGGAAGTGCCGAGTTTTGGGGATGCCTGTGACTGTCCGGCACACCGGCCTGGCACTGCCCACTGTTCCGATCCCAATTGCCCTCGCTGCCGCGAAGGCTCTGCCTGTGCCAAAGCCTCTCGCAGTCAGCCTGTTGGCGGAGTGGTGGAGGCCACCGCGCGACGGGAGGCGGAAGCGACACGTGGCGAGAAACTGATCAGACCCCAGAGACAGGCAGGAACAAAGGCAATTCCGGCTGCTTCGTCAAAACCGGGGTTTCAGAGGCCGAATACCTCACGCAGTGATGCGGCTGACGGCCAGAACGCCGACGGTAATTTCGGTCCGGGCCTCATTTCACCAACCATGCGATAGCTGGAAAGTGCCAACAAATGAAAAGCGTGCTGCGTCTGGCGACTGTGGATCCGGATGAACGGAACCGCAATGCGCTGAAAACAATGCTGCTGGGCGTGGATACGGTCTGGCTTGAAGCGGAGTGTTCGCGTTACGAATTCTTCATGGATGTAGCCAGACAAACGCTGCCCGACATGGCGTTGATCAACCTCGACAGCAATCCGACTCGCGGACTGCAGCTGGTGTCCGAAATCACTCGGGCGAACATCAACTGTGCCGTCATGGTGGTCAGCAGCTCCCAGGAAGGCAGCCTGATCCTTCAGGCGATGCGGAATGGCGCCAGAGAATACCTCAATCTGCCAATCCAGCTTGATGATTTTGTCGCCGCTCTCGACCGAATCCGCATCTCCCTCGGCGGCTCTGCCGGAGACGGCACAGCGCGAGGCGGGCAGATCATCACAGTTGTCGGCGTATCCGGGGGAGTCGGCGGGACGGCTATTGCTGTCAACACCGCGGCGATCCTTGCAGAGGATCCACGCAATTCACCCGTGATTATCGATCTGGACCTGACTCTTGGCGATGCCGACGTCTGGCTTGATATCATCCCGGAACACTCCATTCGGGATATTGCCGAAAACATCGCCCGCCTCGACTACGGCCTCCTCAAACGTTCGCTGACTCGGCACGACAGCGGGGTTTATCTGCTTCCCAGACCTGTGGAACTGGAAAATCACGAGGTTGTTCGGCCGGATGACCTGCGCCGTATTCTGGCTCTGCTGAAGGCCACCTTCTCGCATCTGATTATCGATGCCGGAAAAACCTTCGCTCGCCTTGATGTTGCCGTGATGGAGGTCTCTGACCGAGTCCTGCTGGTGACGCAGCTGGACCTGTCCTGCCTGAGAAATGTGATCCGCATCCTGCAATTCCTTGACCACTATCCCTCCATCCGCGGCAAAGTCGAAATCGTTGTCAACCGGGTGGGACTCGAAGATTGCGACATCAGCCTCAATAAGGCACTCGATGCCATCGGGCGAAGTGTGTTCTGGCAGCTTCCGAATGACTATGCGGTGATGGCGGGTTCCCGTAACAATGGAGTCCCTTTGTGTCAGTTTGCACCTCGTGCGAAACTGACACGCAGCCTCCAGGACATGGTCCTCAAACTCACCGTTCCGGACGAGCCCACTCGTGCGACCGAGGAGACGCCTCGAAAACGCGGTCTGTTTGGACTTTTTGCCGGACGACAAAATTAGATCGACCGCTGTATGCTTCGTGCGTTTGTTGCCCTGCTGGCCTGCTGTCTTCAGGGGCTTCAGGTCTGTGCGCTGCGGGCAGAGGAAACTGCTGCAGATGTCAATGGGCCATTGCGGCCGGAATGGCTGCCGGCCGAGCTGGCCACTTCGACAGGATCTGAGTTCCCGCGTGTGCCACCAGTGGTTCCCGCGCTACCGTTACTGGCAGAGCCGGCGATGCCGACAATTGATGCAGCGCCACCGCTCGGCCCTGCTCCCGCTGCCCCTGCTGCGCCGAAAAACGGTGTGGATAAATGGGACGTCAAACTCGGCGGGCACGTGCAGCTCGACTATGTCAGCTGGCTCCGCGCGGATGAAAAGATTTCTGGCAGCCCGGGCCCGCAGGATTACTTCGAGTTTCGGCGATTGCGGCTTGTCGCGGATGGCACCGGTTACGAACAGTTTGACTTTCGCCTGCAGATGACACTGGAGCCCGAGACTGTCGGCGAGACGCCCGGTGTCATCTCACCCGATGTCAAGGACGCCTATCTGTCGATGAACGACATTCCGGGAGTCGGGCGGCTGCGGATTGGCAACTTCTTCGTGCCGTTCAGTCTGGAGCAGGTGACAAACGACACCAACAACATCTTTCTCGAACGGTCCATTCCCAGTCAGGGCGTATTCTCTCCTGATCGGGAGGTTGGCATTGCGGTCTATAACTGCACCGCAGATGAACGGCTCGGCTGGGCCGCTGGAGCATTCTTTGACAGCATCAGTGAAGGGCTGAAGGAGCGCATTGACGACAATCAGGGAGCACGATTCAGCAGTCGCATTACGTGGCTTCCGTATTACGATGAGGAGGCGAAGGGCCGTTCGCTGATCCATCTGGGTGCCGGTGTCCTGCATACGCTTGATCAGGATAAACGGGTACGATTTCGGTCACGCGCACAGACGCGCGAAGGACCGCGAGTGATCGACAGTGGTGCGATTTCTGCAGACGAGTACACCACAGGGAATCTGGAATTCGCTGCTGTCATGGGACCAGTAACCGTGCAGAGCGAAGCATTTCTCAGTTCGGTTCGGCAGACGAGCGGCGACAGCGAGCTTGCCGGTGGCATGTACGCACATTTGAGCTGGTTCCCCACAGGTGAAAGTCGCCGCTATGAGAAATTCGGGCAGCATGGGGCGCAGTTCGGCCGGAATGTCCCGAAACAGCGATTTGTGGCGCTGCCCGGTCGTCTGACGCCTGGTGCGTGGGAGTTGAAAACCCGCTATTCACACCTCAATCTCGATCGCTTTTTGAAAGGCCAGTACAACGATCTGACGGTCGGAGTGAACTGGTACTGGAGCGATCGTACGCGAGTCATGCTGGACTGGATTCACCCGGTCACGACCAGCGCGGCAGTCTTTGGCGAGACGGATTCTGATCTGCTGGCACTGAGATTTGACTTCAACTGGTAGCCGCAGTCAGGCGGCGTCCTAAAGGTCCAGGTCGTCAGCAAGCCCTGCGTCTTCCATGATAATTCGATAGCGTTCGCTGGCATCCTTGCCCAGCAGCTGGTTGAAGGTTTTGTCAGCTTCCAGCTGACTTTCGATGTTCACTCGCAGCAGCACTCTGGCTTTGGGATCGAGTGTCGTGTCGCGCAGCTGAGCTGCGTTCATTTCTCCGAGTCCCTTGAATCGCAGGAGCGTTGCAGAGCGGTTGGCCGGGAGCGAAGCAAGGAATTCTTCCTTCTCGGCATCGTCGCGAGCATACGTGACTTCACGGCCCACTTCGATCCGATACAGGGGCGGCTGGGCGATAAACAGGCGTCCCTGGCGGATCAGTTCGGGCATGTGACGAAAGAAGAAAGTCAGCAGGAGCGTGGAAATATGATAGCCGTCGCTGTCGGCATCCATCAGCAGGATGATGCGTGAGTAGCGCATCTGGCGAATATCAAAGCTGTTTCCAATACCGGCGCCCAGCGTCTCGACAATGTCGCGGATTTCGCTGCTTTCGAGGATTTTGGAGAGGCCCAGGGCTTCCGTATTGAGAATTTTTCCGCGCAGCGGGAGCACTGCCTGAGTTGCGGCCTTTCGGCCCATCACAGCCGTACTGCCGGCCGAATCGCCTTCCACGATAAACAACTCAGTCTCGTCGGCGTTTTTCGACTGGCAATCCACCAGTTTTCCAGGCAGATTGGTGCGGCGTCCGCCCGCTGTTTTCCGTCGCACCTCTGAGACGGCTTCACGACTGGCCTGACGAGCCCGAGCGGAGAGGACCATGCGGCCCAGAATGGCATCGGCAAGGGAGGGATTGGTGTTCAGCCAGTTTTCGAGGGCGGGGCGTACGACACCGTCCACCAGCGCGGATGATTCAGGGTTGTTGAGCCGATCCTTGGTCTGCCCCTGGAACATGGGGTCGCTGATGAAAACGCTGAGGACACAGATGAGCCCTTCACGGATGTCATCGGACGTGATCGTCACTCCCCTCGGCTTGAAGTCATGCACGTCCATGTAATTTCGGACGGCTTTAACGACGCCGGATTTAAGTCCGTTTTCATGCGTGCCTCCGGCGTGCGTGCGAATACCGTTCACGTAGCTGCGAATGGCTTCCTCGGTGGAATCGGACCAGCGGAGCACGATCTCAACTTTTGCTTCGCGATCATCGCGGCGGACGGAAAAGATCTGTTCATGGGATGGCTTGCGGCCGGAATCCACGGTGATCTTTTCAATATATGACAAAATACCGTCCGGATGATGCAGCTCGTGCTTCTCACCCTTCTGTTCGTCCTGAAAGACAATCGTCAGTCCGCCGTGGATAAAGGAGATGTCCTCCAGGTGCTGGCGAATTGTCTCGGCGTTGAACTGCGTGCGGCGGAAGATCTCCACATCGGGCCGGAAGAAAACGAGTGTTCCGCGGCCACGGAACGGACGCAGTTTTTCGACTGCCGTCAGCGGCCGTCCACGTTCGTACTTTTGCTGCCACTCAAAGCCATCACGGTGCACCGTCGCCACAAGTTCTGACGAAAGCGCGTTGACCACGGAAGATCCCACGCCGTGCAGACCACCACTGCGAGCATAGTTTCGGTCGCTGAATTTACCGCCGGCGTGCAGCGTGGTCAGGATCACCTCCAGAGTCGATTTGCGGACTTTGGGGTGTCTGTCAACCGGGATGCCACGACCGTTGTCCTGCACCGAGCAGGAAGCTCCGTCCTTGTGCAGCGTGACCACGATCCTGTCGCATTCACCGGCGAGGAATTCATCGACGGAATTGTCCACGATCTCCCACAGCAGATGGTGCAGCCCCCGGGAGTCGACACCGCCGATGTACATGGAGGGGCGGCGGCGAACCGGCTCCAGACCTTCGAGTACCTCGATGTCTTCACCAGTGTAACTTCCAGATGCTTTTGCCGTCCCTGTCATGCTTACCGTCCGGATCTTTTGGCCCTGCCATTACCGAATCAGATTCACACCGCTCAGCAGCACTGGTTTGCGTTACTTGACCTTCCTGAGTTCCACAAGGAAGCGGAGCGTAGCGTTGCCTGGGATCACGCCACCTGCACCGCGAGCTCCGTAGCCCAGATCCGGTGGGATCTCCAGTTCGATCATCCCGCCTTCACCGACCAGCTGCATGCCTTCGGTCCAGCCACGGATGACCTGGTTGAGGCCAAAAGAAATCGTCTGGCCGCGTTGATAGGAACTGTCGAAGACACGTCCATCGAGAAGCCAGCCGTGATAGTGAACCTCGACTGACTGGGACGCTGACGGCTTTGCACCGGCCCCGTTGCGGAGGATGCGGTACTTCAGTCCTGAGGCTGTGGCGGTAAATGCCGTGGGAGCAGCGGCATCGATGGCACCAGCCCCTTTGGGGAGAACGGGAAATGGCACGTTTGGAGCATCTGAAGACATGGGAGTTGAGCCTTTGGTTCAAGCGAGGGAAGCACTATTCGCCATCGAAGCTGGAGAGAAACCGTGCCAGCCGATGAAAATCACTCTCTGGTCGGATGAAGCGGACAACGGTGACCAGTGTCTGCGGATCCACGAGTTTTTCGAAGGGAACGTAGTGCAGGTCGAGTTGTCCGGAGACCGAGACCATCACACCATTCAGCCCCTGTTCGTGAAGAGCGCGGTACGCTCCGACTCCAAGTTGGCTGCCGAGCATGACGTCGAAAGCGTGGGGCCGTGCACAGCGACATTCATAGCCCAGTTGGATTCCGGTGCATTTGCGAGTGATACCGGTTTGTTTTTTGAACTCCGCAGCCACTCGTTTGGCAACCATCTTTCCAAGGTCACAGTTGGCGACGGAGAGGTGTCCGTGGTCGTCACGGGGCATGCTGGCGATGACTTCATCGGAGAGGTATTCGGCGAGCCCTTCAGCGAGCACGACAACGCCGTATTCCTTGCCTTCGCGTTCCTGTCGATTTCGCATCATGCGGACGATGCGGGCGACGACCTTGTCGAGATCCATCACTTTGCGTTTGGGAGTGGATTCGGGAGCGAGGTATTCTGCGGTAATATCTTCGACGCTGATCACCATATTGGCTTCACCGGCAATGGCAGCGCCGTAGGCCAGCCAGCCGGCGCTGCGGCCCATACTTTCGACAACGAAATAGGCACGAGCAGCTTCGGCATCTGCGTGGAGGTTGCGGATTTCCGTGCCGAGCGTTTCGACGGCGGTGAAGTAGCCGAAGGTGAAGTCGATGCCGGCGTAGTCGTTGTCGATGGTTTTGGGAACATGCACAATCGGCATTCTTTTCTGGCCTTCCGGAAGCCGGTCCTGGAACGCCTTCAGTTTATTGGCTGTTTTGAGTGTATCGTCGCCCCCGATGGAAACGAGTGCATCGACGCCGAGCGATCGCAGGCCATCATAGACGCGGCGAAGTGGCGCGGATTTTTCCGGGTGTTCCAGATCAGCAGGAGAGGTGACCTGCTTACCAGGGTTGGCTCGGGCGGTGCCGATGATGATGCCTTCCTTGCTGCGGGTGCGTCGCAGCGAAGGTTCGGTGAGCATTTTATAGTGCTGACCTTCAACGAGCGGGCTGGAGGGAGAGTAGTCGATGAGGTTGGAGTAGCCGTAGCGGATGCCGACCACTTCGATGCCGGCGCGGATGAATGAGATGGCACAGGTGGAAATAACGGCGTTGGCACCGGGGGCCGGTCCACCGGCAAACAGCAGAGCAACTCGCTTGATTCCATGACTCATGACGTACTGATCCTGTGAAAAGCTGCAGTTGGGAGAGAGGAGGGTGAAACGGGCCGGAAGGTACCGCTCTGGCGATATGTCGGGTTTGGCGCAGTTTCAGAACGTGCGTTCCACGAAGGTGGTGTCCACGTTGAAATCGACGAAATCGGCGTGAGTGAACATGCGGCGTGCGAGCGGCAGAGTGGTTTTGATTCCTTCGATCACGAACTCATGCAGACACCTTCGCATGCATTCAATCGCTTCCTGGCGTGTGGGTTTGAAGACGATCAGTTTTCCGATCATGGAGTCATAGTACGGGCTGATGGTGTAGCCTTCGTAGACGTGGGAATCAAAGCGAACACCGGGGCCACCGGGGAGCCGCAGTTTTGTGATGGTTCCCGGGCTGCCACGAAAGCCATTTTCCGGGTCTTCCGCGTTGACTCTGAGTTCAATCGCGCAGCCGGTGTGCGGGATGTCGGCCTGAGTGAACGGGAGTGGTTCACCGGCGGCGATGCGAATTTGCTGCTTGATGAGGTCGATTCCGGTGACCAGTTCAGTGACGGGGTGTTCGACCTGGATGCGGGCGTTGACTTCGATGAAGTAGAAATTGAAGTCTTTATCGACGATGAATTCGCAGGTGCCGGCATTGGTGTAATTGGCGGTTTTTACGAGACTCACGGCGCATTCGCAGATTCTGCGGCGGACGTCGGCGGGCAGTTTGGGTGCGGGGCTTTCTTCGATGAGTTTCTGGTGGCGGCGCTGCATGGAACAGTCGCGTTCCCAGAGGTGAACGACGTTGCCGTGGTTGTCGGCGAGGATCTGCACTTCCACGTGACGCGGACGCTCGACGTATTTCTCGAGATACACTCCGGCATTTTTGAAGGCTTTTTCTGCTTCAGCGCTGGCTGCAGCGAGCCCGGCCCGGAGCGAGATTTCGTTGCCGGCAACTCGCATGCCCTTGCCGCCACCACCCGCTGTTGCCTTGATGAGCACTGGGTAGCCGATCTGGTCAGCAATCCGCACAGCTTCTTCGACGTCCGCTACGAGGCCATCGCTGCCGGGGACGCAGGGGACGCCCGCTTTCCTTGCGATCTCGCGAGCGCTGACTTTGTCGCCCAGTGCCTGCATGGCCTCGACCGGAGGACCGATGAATTCGATGTTGCAGCTGCGACAGACTTCTGCAAAGTGTGAGTTTTCAGCGAGGAAGCCGTAGCCTGGATGGACCGCCTGCACGTTGCCAATCTCTGCGGCACTGATGATCCGCTTGATCTGCAGGTAGCTTTCCAGTGCCTGCGGGGGGCCAATGCACCAGGCTTCGTCGGCAAGGTCAAGGTAATGAGCACCGCGGTCGGCTTCGCTGTACACCGCCACTGTTTCAATGCCCAGTTCGCGGCACGCCCGAATGATACGCAGCGCGATCTCACCGCGATTGGCAATCAGAATTCGCTGAAACATGCATCCGCCCAGTTCTGAGGACTGTGGAATTGGTGGGAAAACACTTACGCCGGTTCGATCCGGAAGAGCGGCTGGCCGAATCCAACTGCATCGCCGTTTTCCACAAGAATCTCCACAATTCGTCCCGATTTCTCGGCCTGAATCTGGTTGAAGACCTTCATCGCCTCGATGATGCACACGACAGTATCCGGCTTCACCACAGACCCCACCGTCACAAACGGCGGATCATCCGGGCTGGGGGATGCGTAAAAGGTGCCGATTGCCGGGGCGTTGATCGTGATACCCGCTGGCGCAGCGGGAGCGGCCGCGGGGGCCGGCTGAACCGTTGCAGGGGCCTGAGCGGCCGACGCTGCGGGTGGTGCGGCTGTCGGCATCGCAGGGAATTCAGCGGGATACGCGGCCGGGGCGTAGGCTACCTGACGAGGCCCGCGGCGGATCTTCCACGACTCTTCTTCGTTCTGAAGCGCTACCTCGGTTACGCCAAACTTCTCCATCAGCTGGAGCAGCTTGCGGAACTTGTCCAAATCGAACGAATCACCTTTGTCTTCTGTTTCCACAGGTTTTGCCATGAGAGGAAAAGCCAGTCAGAAAAAATCGCCGGAGAACACAATCGCACCCCGGTGTCCGGCGCCGGGGATTTGCGAAGGATCACAAAAAGACGGTATTTATGCAAGGACTCCAGACAGCGAGTCTTCGAATTCGCGGGGAACCGAACTCAGCACTTCACAGCCGCCAGCCGTGACCAGCAGGTCGTCTTCGATCCGAACCCCAAATTTTCCCGGCAAATACACGCCCGGCTCGACGGTTACCACCATTCCAGCCTCAAACACCTGCTCAGACAGCGGACTCATCCGCACCGACTCGTGAATCTCCAACCCAAAGCCATGGCCGAGCCCGTGTCCGAAAAATTTCCCGAAACCGGAATCGGCAATCATTCCCCTCGCAATCCGATCGACGTCCGCACACCGGACTCCCGGTCGGATTGCTGAGATTGCTGCCCTCTGAGCACCGAGAACGACGCCATAGACTTTTTCGATTTGCTTCGTTGGTTTTCCCGTGATCAGCACGCGAGTGAGGTCGCTGCGATAGCCGCTCTTCACTGCCGCACCCCAGTCCACCAGCAGTACGGAGTGCTCGCTGACACGCCGCTCCCCCGCATGTGCGTGGGGAAGTGCGGCAGTCGGACCCACACCTACGATGGGTTCAAACGCCGTGCCCGATCCACCAAAGTCCCGCATCGCAGACTCCAGCAGGTACCGGATTTCCGTTTCCGTCTGACTGCCGCGCAGCGAACTGCGAACCACCGCAAACCCCCGTTCCGCAATCCGTATCGCCTCCCGGATCTCCGCCAGCTCAAACTTGTCCTTGACCTCCCGCAACCGTTCCACCAGCCCCGCAGTATCTGTCAGCACCGCGGCCTCCGGACCGCCAGACGCAAGACTGTTCTCCAGCTGCCTGAGCAGCGAAACTGTGACGTGGTCAGCTTCGAATCCCACCCGCCGCACCTTCGCCACTCTGGCCAGCTTCGCAAACAGTCGCGGCAGTGTTCCGCCAGCATCGCGAATTTCCACAGCGAGCCCCGGGCATTCGTCGGCCAGCTGGGTTTCGTAACGGGTGTCGCTGAGCAGAACCGGGGGGTGACCGGACAGCATCAGCAGCCACGAGGAATCTCCGGTGAACCCGGTGAGGTACCGCACATTTGCCTGGCCGGTGACCAGCAGGCCGTCAATTCCCGCCTCGCGCAACTTTTTCTGCAATCGCCCCCTGCGACTGTCGTAATTCGGCCCAACCATAGGAAACGACCTGAACTTTCCGCCACAAAGGGCTATAAACCACAACGCAGGAGCTCTCCAGGGTTGCCCTGCACCGTTACCCGTCCCGGAACCATACCTGCTCTGTCCCCTGCAAAGCAACGCTCCCCATGTTCGACTCCCTGAAACGGTTTCTCGCTGGCACCGCCGGACAACCCGGCTCCGATCTTCCTGGCATCGAGGAGCTGCTGCAATGCTGGCAGACCGTTTCCGTGGATGGCCGCGGAGTTGATGTCTTTGTGCCGCGGAATTCTGAATCGCTGCTGGGGGTTGTGCTGTTTCTGCACGGTCACGGCGAAGTTGGGCTGCGCCGCAATCCCGTGTTCACTCAGCTGTTCCAGCAGCATTGCCTGGCAGCGGTTTGCCCACCGGGTCGCCGCAGCTGGTGGCTTGATGTGCCGTGCGACGAATTCGATCCCGTCGTCACTCCCCAGCACTGGCTGCTCAGCACCCTGCTGCCGTGGATTCAGGAAACATTGGCATTCGTTCCCCCGAAGATCGCGCTGCTGGGAATCAGCATGGGTGGACAGGGAGTTCTGCAGCTGGCGTATCGCCACGCCCTGAAATTTCCCGTGGTTGCCGCCATCTCGCCCGCCGTCGATTTTCACCAGCTTTACGGCGCCGGTATTCCGCTTGATCGCATGTTCCCCGACGCCGAATCCGCCCGCCAGTCAACCGTGGTACTCAACCTGCATCCGCTGAACTGGCCCCGCCATCAGTTTTTCTGCTGTGACCCCCAGGACGCCGAATGGTTTGACGGCGCTGCCCGTCTTGGCATGAAACTCTCCTCCTCAGGTATCCTGCACGAACGCGATCTCCAAACCAGCAGCGGTGGTCACTCCTGGGAATACTTCAATCACGTTGCTCCCAAGGCCCTGCAGCACATTGCCGGCAGCCTGCAGAAGATGAGTGTGGAATAGCCTCAGCGGCGCGACAGGATCGCACGGGAAACACTGCCGGGCCCGGCACCGGTCGGTGGAAACAGGATGACAGCGGGGGCTCGATTCTGTTAACCTGAATCGTGCTCAGCCATTCAACACGTTCCGGAAGCTGTTTCATGAACTCCGACTATGTGATCGGTATCGATCTGGGAACCACGAACACCGTGGTCGCGTTTGCGTCACTGAACACCGATGCACCGGCGATTGACTTGCTGCCGATTGCCCAGGCGACAGCAGCGAACACCATCGAATCTCGTCCGCAACTGCCTTCTTTTCTGTATCTGGCGACTGAATCTGAGCAGCAGTCGGGGGCGTGGCGTCTGCCATGGAGCGAGTCCAGCGCGGTCTGTGTCGGAACGGCCGCTCGCACCCTGTCAGCACAGCAGCCCGAACGAACGATCTCGGCAGCCAAATCCTGGCTGTGCCACAGTCGCGTCGATCGTCGCCAGCCCATTCTTCCCTGGCAGGCACCTGCGGGCGTCCCGAAGATGTCTCCGCTGGAAGCTTCCCGCCGACTGCTGGAACACGTCGCAGCCGTCTGGAATCAGAGCCATCCGGACCATCCGTTTGGTGATCAGCAGATTGTTCTGACAGTACCGGCCTCATTCGATGCCAGCGCCCGTGAACTCACCCGGGAAGCCGCCCTTGCTGCCGGCTGCCCTGAATCACTGGTACTTGTGGAAGAACCCCAGGCTGCCACCTATAACTGGCTGCACACAGTCGGCGATCGCTGGCGGAAGATCCTCAAAGTTGGCCAGCGGATGCTTGTTTGCGATATCGGCGGCGGTACAACGGATCTGACGCTGGTTGAGGCAGCGGAAGAGCATGGGGGGCTGGTGCTGCGGCGTATTGCCGTGGGGCCGCATCTGCTTGTTGGCGGCGACAATATGGATGCTGCACTTGCGCACGCTGCTGCCGGGTTGTTTCAGGAAAAAGGAGTGGTCCCTGACCCGTGGCAGTCGATCTCTTTGTGGCATGCGTGTCGCCAGGCCAAGGAGAGTCTGCTGTCGTCGTCGGCTCGCGATGCCGAGACCATCTCTGTGCCAGGACGTGGCAGCCGCCTGATCGGGGGGCTTGTCTCCGTTTCACTCCCCCGCGCACTCGCTCAGGAACTTCTCATCAGCGGTTTCTTCCCCCCGGCAATGCTCACTGATCGACCTCAGAAATCCAGAAGTTCGGGTTTCCGCGAAGCTGGACTGCCATGGGAAAGCGACACCGCGATTACGCGGCACCTGGCAGCATTCCTGCAGCAGGCTCCGGACGGAGCTGCTCCAGGTTATGTGCTTTTCAACGGCGGCGTCTTTCGCAGCGCAGCGCTCCGCGCGCGGCTGCTGGAACAGTTGCAGCAATGGTATCCCGACCAGCCTCCGCAACCGGTGGAAGGGGGCGATGATCTTGACTTCGCCGTCGCCCGAGGTGCCTGCTTCTACGGCTGGACGCGGCAGCACGGCGGAGTCCGAATTCGAGGTGGAGCGCCTCGTTCGTATTACGTAGGAATTGAAACGGCCGGGTTGGCAATCCCCGGCATTGGACGCCCTCTCAAGGCACTCTGCGTCGTTCCCCAGGGAATGGAAGAAGGCTCTGCCGCCGACATTCCCTGCGAAGCTGTGGGACTGGTGGTTGGCGAACCTGCTCGGTTCCGCTTTTTCAGCTCGTCCGTTCGCCGCGATGATCAGCCCGGCACTCAGCTGCAGCGATGGCCGGCGGAAGAATTGTCCGAGACTGACTCGCTGGAACTGGAACTCGCCGCCTGTGAAGATGCTGACGAAGGCTGGGTGCCGGTACATTTTCAGTCGCGAATCACGGAGCTTGGGGTGCTGGAGCTGTGGTGTGTGCATCAGGCCAGCGGGCGTCGCTGGAAGCTGGAATTCAGTATTCGCGATGAAACCTGAAAGCTGATCAATCCACCCGGTAACGACTCAGCTGAGCCTCGTCCAGCTCCACTCCAAGTCCCGGTCCGTCCGGTACCAGGGCAGCCGGAGGACCCAGCTGAAGTGGCTGCGTGATCAGATCTGCGTCGTGATAGAACGGGCCGATGGTATCCGCAGGGAATGAGTCGGTGTCGACTTCCGGGAACGCAGCCGCGACATGCAGCATGGCGGCCGTTCCGATTCCCAGTTCGAGGTTGCTGCCGATGGTGCAGCGAAGTCCTGCCGCTCGAGCGATCGCCACGATGTCTGCCGTGGCAGCGATCCCGCCGTGCTTGCCGGGATAGATGCTGAAGATATCGGCAGAGCGATGCTGTGAGAGTTGCCAGGCGTCCTGAAGAGTGAACACGCTTTCGTCCGCCATGATCGGTACAACGGACTCTTTCCGGAGTTCAGCGAGAGCAGCGAAGTCGCCAGCGGGAATGGGCTGTTCAGCGAGCAGCAGCCTCGTGTCGCGGAGCTCGCGGAGGCAGTGTCGAGCCTGCTGGATGGTCCAGCCGCAATTGGAATCGATGGTGACGGGGATGTCGGGCCCGCAAACTTCCCTGACCGCACGCACTCGAGCGATATCTGTTTCCGGGTCCAGCCCGGTCTTGACCTTAACGCAGGTGACACCCAAAGCCAGGTGCTGTTCCGCCATGCGACGCGAACCGGGAATGTCACGAGCCCACACGACCAGTTTAATACGAACCTTGTCCCGGAAGCGGCCGCCCAGCAATCGCCAGACGGGAGCATTGACGGCTTTGCCCGCGATGTCCCAGCAGGCCATCTCCAGTGTGGCTTTGGTGAATGGATTCAGCTTGACAAGAAAGTCCATCATCCGTCGTACGCCGGTGATGTCGCGCGGATCGCGGCCGATGAGAGCAGGCGCAAGGTATTCGCGGATCAGGGCGAGCACTGTTCCCTGAGTTTCGCCGGACCAGAGAGCTGAGACGGTGGCTTCACCAAGCCCCGTAATGCCCTCATCCGTATGCATTCGGACGATGACATAAGGTGAAGTCGCGTGTTCGCCGTGAGCGGTCTTTGCTGTGAGCCCGGCTTTGAGAGGCACGCAGACCGGGATGGCTTCGATGGCCGTGATTTTCATGAAGTGGCCCCCCTGCCCTATTCCGCGTGCTCAGGTGCTGGTTCAGGCAGGAAGAACGTGAGCACAAAGCCGATGAGCGCGTAGACTCCTGCGACGGCAGCGCCCATCAGGGCAATCCGGGCAGGGTTGGGGGGAATGCTTTCAGACAGTGTGATCGTGATGAAGGCCGCTGCTGTGCCAATCACACGACCGCCAATATTGGCGGCGAAGCTTTCCCCGGTACCACGCAGATGCACCGGGAAGACAAGCGGGATGTAGTTACCCCAGAAACTCATCTGGCCAACCACGAGCACACCGGCGAGAAAGATCGCGTAGCGGAAGGTGTCAAGTGATGCCGAGTCCTGCAGCTTTGTGGAAAACCAGTAGTACAGCAGGGGAAGGAAGATCAGGCTGGGAATCTGGAACAGTCTGAAGAGCGTGCGGCGACTGACGATCTGCACGGCAAGCACCGCCAGAAGTACGCGGCCACACAATCCGCCGATTTCCTGCCATGTGGCGACGTTTGCTGCAATCTTGTCCGTGACGTTGCCTTTGATACCGTTTTCTTCCTTCTTCGTGAACGGCTTAGACTCAAGCCTGGCCTTTTCCTGAGCAGCCGTTTGGGCGGCTTTCACGGCTGCAAGGACCTGAGCATGGCCAGTCAGGATTTGTGGATTCTGCTGGATTGCTCCAAAGGCTAATCCGAATGTGGTGCCGAAGGCCAGTGTGGTAACGATGGTTGTTTTGCGGAGTTCAGGGCTGAAGAGCTGGGCGATGCTGGGACGTTTCAAAGTTCCAGCAAGTCGCTTCTGCTGCCACGCGGGTGATTCAGGAAGGAAGGGGCGGATGAGAATCAGCGGGATTGCGGGGATCAGCCCTGAGATCAGCGTGTAACGCCAGGCAACCTGCTGGCCGTAGATTGCGGGCAGGTCCGTAGCGTATTTTGCGGCCAGTCCGGCCATGAACGCCACGAGAACTCCGCCCAGCGACGAAAACGCCTGCGTGTAGCCCAGCACTTTTTCACGCTGGGTAGGATTGGGAAAGAGTTCTGCAAGCCATGCGACAGCCGCAACGAATTCGACGCACACCCCGACAAACACACAGCAGCGAAAGAACAGCAGCTGGTAGAGTGACGTGGAGAATCCGGCTGCACAGGCGCCGAAGGCGTACAGCAGAATGCTCCATGTGAGCACCGTGCGACGCCCGAGACGGTCCGTGAGATAGCCGCCCAGCAGCCCGAAGACACCGCCCGCCAGCGCCGGTACGAAGAAAAGTGTTCGAGCCCACGCAACAAACTGTTTGCCACCCGGTGCCCAGAGCGCCGCATCAGCCACGTCCTGAGGTCGAAGGTCGGCAATCGCACTTTTGGCGATCAGCGGCAGCATCAGCAGTTCGTAGATGTCGAAGGCAAAGCCAATCGAGGCAATGATGCAGATCAGCCACTGGACGGGAGTCAATTTTGAGGCCGGAGGCACGGACATTTGGCGGGTTCCGCGTTCGTGGAATTACCGTAGGCAGGAAGAGAGACAATCGTCAGTTTGAAGTTTTTTGCGCTCTGACGCAACCAAACACTACCAATTCCAGCGTCGCTCCCGGAAATTCGATCCTCTGAGCGTACCGGCCAATGGCCTTGAAGTTCTC
>JBJTOP010000051.1:0-5749 GCA_046074645.1 Planctomycetaceae bacterium
GCTCGACAACTTCTTCAGCGGCTTCCTCCCCGCCATCTGGCAGGGCTCCGTCTTCGGGCTCGGCAATCCGCCTGTCTCCGATATCCTCCCGCGCGAACAGTCACCCGCTCAGCAACGCCGCAAACTCGACCTCATCCGCGCGCTCGATCTCGCTTCAGCCCCGCGTTACGGCCACGACGATCAGGTCGAATCCGCAATCCGCAACTACGAGCTGGCCGCGAAGATGCAGCTTGCCGTCCCCCAGCTCATGGATCTTGCCGACGAATCCCGGGCCACCCAGGACATGTACGGTCTCAACGACGAATTCCCCAACACTCGCACCTTCGCCCGCGAATGCCTGCTTGCTCGTCGCCTCGTCGAACGCGGCGTGCGGTTCATCGAACTTACCTGCCCACCCGGAAACGGCGATCGCTGGGACCAGCACGCTAATCTTGTCGATGGCCACAACAAAAACGCCCGCTCCGTCGATAAACCCATCTCCGCACTCCTCACCGATCTCAAACAACGCGGACTGCTCAATCGTACGCTCGTCGTCTGGACCGGTGAATTCGGACGCACCCCTTTTGCTCAGGGTTCGGACGGCCGCGATCACAACCCCTTCGGCTTCTCCATGTGGATGGCCGGTGGCGGTATCAAAGGTGGCACCGTCTACGGTGCCACCGATGACTTCGGTTACAAGGCAATTGCCGACAAAGCCGAAATCCACGACCTCCACGCCACCATGCTGCACGTGCTCGGCATCGACCATACAAAACTCACCTACCGCTTCGGCGGTCGCGACATGCGGCTCACGGATGTCCACGGCATTGTCCTCAAGGATGTGCTCGCCTGAACAGCAATCCAACGGACCAACCCTCATGGCCACTGCCCCTCCGCAGGTACTTGGGTCCCGCGGCGAAATCGCCGCCGTCTCGCTCTTCCGAAAACTCGGCTGGAAAATCCTCGATACCCGCTTCCGCAATCGCTTCGGCGAAATCGATATCATCGCCCAGGACGGTTCGGTGACCGTCTTCACCGAAGTCAAAACACGCACCTCCACCAGCGACGGACAACCCTTCGAAGCCGTCGATCGCCGCCGCCGACAACGACTCACCCGCGCTGCTCTCGCATGGCTCAAATTCCACAACAAACTTAACCAGCCCGCTCGCTTCGATATCATCTCCATTGTCTGGCCACAGGACTCCAAAGAACCTCAGATCACCCACTACCAGAACGCCTTCCAGGCTGCCTCCGCCGGACAAATGTTTTAGCGCCGGCAACCATTCCTGCAAAACTCAAACAATTCCGCGCAATTCCCCGCCCATCGCTCCCTCTCTGCTTTCTTTACTCACGCAGTGCGCGTAGGGTTTACCATCGAACCAGAGTTTGCAGGGAGAGGAAAAATGTCGCAGGACAGTGGCATATTTGAGGGAACTGACGGCCGAGTACCCAAATGGGATCCCACATCCCAGGATCTTCTGCAGACCCACAGCGGCCGCGAAAATCCTCTACCAGAGCCATTTCAGCATCTGTGTGGAACCAGGCATCCGCAGCTCCCGGATCTGGCGGCTTATCTGGCCCCCAGGGAATCGGGTTCGATGCAGCTCCTGGCAACCATCCCGCTGCTCAATTGCGAACCCGGCAATCCGCTCCAGCGGTCCGCGGTCTACGGTGTGGACCTCACTCTGCAAAGCCAGGAACGCTCCACCCACATGCTCGTACTGGGACTCACCGGCTCCGGTAAAAACGCGCGTATCATCGACCCGATCCGCGCGTCCGCAATTGCGGATCGGCGACAAACCATCGTTTCCTTTTCTCTGAAATCCACAGACTCCGGCCCGGTCCGGGAACTCTGCCGCCGGGCCGGGCGGAAACTGGTCACACTCAATCTCAGTAATCCCGCCCGCAGCATCTGCTGGAATCCGCTCGACACCGACGATGCCGATGCCGCGCGCGATCTCATTCGCCGCTTCGCAGACGCATCCCGCAATCCGCATTCACACGATTCCGAATTCTGGAGTCAATGGGTGCGGTGTGGTCTGCAGGGGTGCTGGGAACATGGCCTGCGTTCGTTCCCGCTGATTCTGCAGTTCTTTTCACAGCCCATCAAGGCCGTGATCGCTCAGCTGCAGTCGCACAACAACCCCAGCAGTGCCCGATTGGCCGACTTCCTCCACGGTGGCTCGCACAACTCCGAAACTGTGATGGCCTCGATCCTCGGTGCACTCACCAGCCTGCTGGCTCAAAGTGCCCTGCAGGTTCTGGGTTCCAGCGAACTGGAGCTCAACACATTTTTCCGCCGCCCGGTCTGCCTGCATATCGAGATTTCCGAACCCCAACTGGAAACTCACCGACCACTCATTCAAATGCTCGCACGCTGTGTTATCGACGCCCTGATCAGCGCCGCGGAATTCCGCGGCGCGAAACGCGTTCCGGCTACTGTGTTCTTTGACGATATGCCGTCGCTCGGTTATCTGCTTTCCGTCGAACGACTGCTGACGCTCCGATCTCGCTCCGTCGGCATCGTGGCCGGCGTCCAGTCGATCAATTCCCTCGAATTGGCCTACGGTCCTGCATTTCGGTCGCTGCTGGAAGCCTTTGCCCACAAGATCGTGCTTCCCGGCTGTGCTCAACCCGATGCCGATTACTTCTCACATGCCAGCGGTGAAACCTTCGTTGCACTGCCAACCTTTGAAGGACAGCAGCCCTCATTCGCCACACGACCGCTGCTTTCGCCGGCCGATATTCGCAACCCCGCCTGCGAACACAATCTTCTTGGACGCCCCGCGACGCTCTTCTTCGGTCCCATCACGTTTCAGGCCTATCTGCATCGCGCGTTTGAACTCCCCGAATATGCCGAAGTGCTCCGCGCCACTCGGCACATCACCGGCCACGAACGACTCCGCAGAAAACTTCCCGAAATGCCCGCACTTGAAACCAGCACCCCCGCCGCAACTGCTGGAAAGTCCGCCTCGTCAGGCCTGCCCCCCGGCATCACCAATACCGCAGGGTGGAGCGATGCAAAGCTGCGGGAGCATCTGGAGAAAACCCGCGAAAAAATCGCGTGGGCCGAAACCACGGGCTCCGCTCGCAAATGGTGGCTGGCCTTCGAGTCTGAAAATGAGAGCCGCCTGCCACTCGTCGTCCGACTCGCTGAAGAACTCCTCAGCCGCAAAGCCACCGTCACCGAGTTTTTCCTCGCCTATGTCTACAGCAACACCGACAACATTCAGGCAAACCTGCATTACCTCGATTACACTCGATTGAAAAAGTCAGAGGAAGCACTGAAAAAACAGAAGGCCGAAGAGGCACTCAAAAAGCAGCCCCCGGAGGCAAAAAAATAATGGTCACCGCAGGAACACTCCACCTTTCTGCCTCGTGTCGGTCCAACCTCAGGATCACTTCCCAACGACAACCTGCTTCACTTTTTCATCGCCCGAAAAACTCAGTTCAAATCCAGTCTCCGTCTTCCGATACTCCGCCTCACTCACCTATCGGCCACGGGATTGTCAAATTCGCTGAAGATGGCTTTGAGTATTTCGTCAGTACAATCACCGCACTCCCAGCCCCGCCCCGCCTTTCTCCCGGACAGACTGCCCACCCATGATACCTCGTCGCCTGTTCCTCATCGCGATCTCCCTTCTGCCAATTGTGAACAGCCTGCAATGCGCAGCCAAAGACGGAACCGGTCCATGGGATCTGCTCGCCCTCAAACAGACTCCGGCAGCCGAATTCGGACCAGCAGATGGACTGGTGCGACCGGTGTATTACGCAGGCGAACCACTCCAGGGAAAGCCAACTCAAGTCTTCGCATGGTATGCTCAGCCAGCCGGCAACGGTCCCTTCCCTGCCGTTGTTCTGGTCCATGGCGGCGGTGGCAAAGCCTTTCGCGACTGGGCCCTGCACTGGGCCAACCGCGGCTATGCGGCACTCGCCATGGATCTGGCCGGCCACGGTCCTGACGGAAAGCTTCCCGATGGTGGCCCCGATCAGTCCGACGAAACCAAATTCCGCTCCTTCACAGACGCAGAAGCCCGGGAAATGTGGAGCTATCACGCGGTGGCTGCCGTGATTCGCGGGCATTCCCTGCTGGCCGCTCAGCCTGCTGTCGATGCCAGCCGCATCGGGATTACCGGCATCAGCTGGGGCGGCTACCTGACTTGCCTCGTGGCCAGTCTTGACGACAGACTGAAAGTCGCCGTGCCCGTCTACGGCTGCGGATTCCTTGCTGACAACAGTGTGTGGACTCAGCCCCGCTTCACCCCAATGACGCCGGAACTGCGACAGCGATGGGTGAACCATTTCGATCCCTCCAGCTACCTCGCCCACGTCCGCTGTCCAATCCTGTTTCTGAATGGCACCAACGACTTCGCGTATCCGCTCGACAGCTATCGCAAGTCCTATCAGCTGATCCAGCCCTCGCTGCGAACTCTTTCTGTGATCCCGCGTTTGCCTCACGGCCACATCTGGACATTTCCCGAAGTCGATCTCTTCATCGACAGCCGGCTGAACAGCGGTCAGGCACTGGCCACCATCGGCCCACTGCAGCAGGTCGGCACTGAACTCAAAGCCACTGTCCAGTCCGAGACCCCCATCCGCGAGGTGCAGCTCCACTACACCACAGCTGATGGCACATGGCAGAACCGCGAATGGAAATCACTCCCGGCAACACTGACCGACGGCATCATCTCTGCCACCATCCCGGAAAACGCTCGAACGTATTACCTCGCAGCTAAAGATAATCGCGGTGTGACCGTCAGCAGCGAGCACCGGGAAGTCAGCGACCCGGCTGGAATCTGAGGCGATCAAAGCAGAACAACAAACAAGCACGGTCACGGCTGGGGCAGCGTGATTTCGTCGCCCCGACCCGTCAGGTGCAAATCACCTGTTCTGCGCATGACAACGCTCCTGAGCCGCCGGACGGCAGTCCGCGGGCAAAAAGCTCCTGCCAACGCAACGGCCACGGCGCCGGCAATCGCGCGCCCCCCCTTCGCCGCAAAACACAACTGTCAGCGTCCTTCACCCGCTGCAGCGTACGACGGACTTCCAGTCCGTCGTAGCGGCCTTCCCCAGCATCACACCTGTTGATTCGATTCACGACAGATTTTTCTTGCATCAGAACGTCGTGTATGAATACACTGTGTGGTACGCACATTGCCACACTACACTATATATTCACTTAACCTTCTCTCAGGAACGCCCCCATGGTCATCGGAATCAGCCCGCTTGTCGATTACGCTTTTAAAATGCTGCTGGGCAACGAACGGCACATCAACATTCTGATTCACTTCCTGAACTGCATGCTTGTCGGGCAGCCACGCATTGTTAGCGCCCGCATCGTGAATCCCGCACAGCTCAAGCGAACAGCCGACGACAAGCTCTCCATTCTGGACGTTCTGGCCATAGACGAGCTCGGTCGCCAGCTGCTCATTGAAATGCAGACTTCACTGCCGGCTGGCATGGCGCAGCGACTCACGTATTGTGTCAGCGTTTCCTACGCCGGTCAGTTACGGGAAGGGGAAGACTATGTGTCTCTGCGTCCTTCGATCAGCATCTGTGTGCTGGCAGGTGCCATGTTTCATCTCCCTGAGGCCCTGCACCTGGACTTTCGGCTGCGGGAAAAGTCGTTCCCACTGACGCTCACGGAGGACTTTCAGATCCATCTTTTGCAGCTGAAATATCTTCAAGTGACTGCAGACACCGTATACAATGCGACAGGAGAACAGAAATGGTCGTGGTTTTTATCGCACGTTGACAAGCTGAGCCTGGA
>JBJTOP010000052.1:0-3546 GCA_046074645.1 Planctomycetaceae bacterium
CGTTGTGAGTTCACCTGCCGAACCCACTCTGAAGACGATCATCAAAACTGTCTTCAGAACTCCCCACCAAACGCCAGCAGACCATCCCGTCAAACCGAGGCAGATCAGCCAATACAGACTCCGCTCGATCGGTCCTTCAAAAGAACCCGAAGTCAAGTAGGCAACAATGAGGGCAGGAAGCGACAGCCAGCGGTACGCCAAAAGTACGCCGGATTCTCCACTGACTCGAATTAACTCCATCGACCAGCGATTCGTAATACTCATGAAACAGGCGATAGCAGCCGTCAGGCCACCTTGCAGGCAGAGCACCTCCCACCCGGTTTCTCTGCCAAAGCGGAAGGCTTCGTTGGCCGCTGCGACGTTGAACGGACTCGCTTCACTGCAATGCAGCGCATACCACAACAGCTCAAGTGACCCGCCCATGATGATACCTGCGACTCCGAACAGATGATATCCCCCCACACTGCAAAGAGTCAGCAGTGATATCTTCAGCAGAAGTCCCTGCAATCCCCTCGGCTCGAAATGCTGCAGCAAGCAGGTCTGCAGTCTGTTCAGCAGGCTCCCGATTCGCTCTTCGATGTTCCTTTGTCGGCCTTCACCACCAACCGGCGACTCCTGACCGCTCAGTGTCAGCGCTTGAATCTTCCGTCCCGCGAATATGGCGGTGAATTGGAACGGATGGCCACCCCCACAGATCGCCTGAGGATGATCCGTCCGGGACAAAATGGAGGTTGAAACGGACGTGAGATCCCACGTATGAACTGTGGTACCACAGAGCATCAGAGCACGCTTCGCCTCCCTCACATATTCAAGGCTGCGCACATTGACCGGTTCAGCCTGTTCGACCACCTCGTAATTGGCGCGAGCCAATACCTGCAGGTTGCTCGTGAGACACGTCACAACGGCATCCTGACCGCCTGCTGTCAGCAAGCCCGTTCCCGCGGCCACAGCAATCCGTGGGCGGTTACCCGCCGAGAGATTCTGACGGTGCGTCACACAATTGTCAGACAGAGAAACACGACAAACCTCGCCCGTCTGCAGCCCCACGAACAGCAGACTTCGATCCAGGTCGTCAAATGCGAGCGAATAAACAGGGGCGTTCAGGCCGCGCAACTGGTTCACTGGTTGCCAGGTGACAGTGTCCCAGACCAGCACCTGCTCATCCGCACCGCCAGTGGCCAGCCGTGTGCCACAGTGACTCCATGCAAGGCACGTTACCCCTTTCCAGTGCTTTCCGAGCGTCACAACAGGATCCGACTGCTGTGTCCGCCACACAAAGATCCGGGCATCATTGCCTGCTGACGCAAACAGCTTTCCGCACTGAGAAAATGCCAGAGCAGTCAGCCTGCAAGTGTGCTGCCGCCAGCCGGCGCCTGAACCATCAGTCGTTTGAATGCCCGTTTTTCCATCTCCCCACCAGACAATCACTGACCCCCCGGATGACGCAGCCAGCAGCGGATCTGATGACACCGAATGTTCACGCAGTGTCAGGAATCTGTGTTCAGGGCGACGCTTCCACGCCCGATAGTTCGAGTACATCCAGATACCAGGAACAGCACTCCCGGCAGCCACACAAAACACGAAGAAAAAGGCATCCCCACCAGGCATGTGACTTGTCAGCCACGGATGTTTTGGATCCTCGTCATAATAGAGCCAGACATGCCCGTTCAACGTCAGCAGAACAAGAGCGTACCCGTAGCACGCGTAGCGGAACGCTCTATCCCCAAACAAACGGAGTAACAACGTGCCGAGCAACAAACCACAGAGAATCCCCGTTCTGTAAATACGTTCCTCTGTCATCATCGATTCGCCGGCCACCAGCAATCCGCCAACGAATCCGCCGGCCGCACCGCTCCAGAATGTGATTCGCTGACCAAACCACGGCGGGCGACGCTCAAACAAACACCGCGTCACCCGGTACACAGACAATACCCTCATCACAAAAAAGCCCAATACAGACGCAATCACAAAACCCGAAATGACACACACCCACAAGTTCTCAAAACCGGATCGCCAGCGACTCTCCTCGTCCACACCCCACAGACACCAGAACAACTGACGACACAGCAGCACACTGACAAGAATCACGCCCACACACCGAAAGGCCCGGCTGACCCACGATGCCGCGGGCACTGTTGCTGTCTCAGAGACCGGATGTCCCAGTGCCAGCAGCCAGCTGTCCACAATCCACGTCGGCAAATCCTCCGAAAGCGACGAGTCTCGGAGGCGGTTCACTGCTGAATCCCGCAGCGCTGGAAGCTGCGCAGGGTCGCTGCAGTGCTGCAGCTCCGCCAGCACACCCGAATCCACCGCTCGAAACAGTGCACCCACAAGAAACTCGCGGCCCGGGCACGCGATACTCAGACCTCGTCGCAGTTCCTCAGTATCATCGACCCCTCCCTGCCGGGCTACATGTTCCAGGAGCAGGCCCCGCACGTCAGCACCTGTGGCTTTTCCAGCAATTCTCAGAGCCCCGGACACGCTCACAGTATCGCCCCGATGGCCTGACCGCCGGACGTCCTCCAGCCAGACCGGCAGAGCCTTTTCAAACGCGAAATCCTGTGGCAGCTTCAGCATCTGCTCGAGGACGCCAGGATCGTTCAGCAACATCAGCACTCGATGCTCGTCCGTGCTGCAGCCTTCCAGCGTTCCCTGAAGAAATGCGGCAAGCGAACACCGGTCCGTGCCACCGCCCGTTGCCAAATACTCCCGGAAAAGTGGCTCTACACCCGTCACGCGTTCGCTCACAGCACTCTTCCCCCGTCGCCGGTTAACTGCAGACACCCCCATGTGTATGGGTGATCAAAGTAGGGTTCGGGCCAGTCTCCATGCGGACCACGGTACTGTCGCATACGCAGCAGCGACAGACGAAAAGCGGTTCCGGCAGCACATGGCTCCAACCGCAGCTGCCGATAAAACTCAGCAAAAAACAACCTTCCGGGATTGGTATACAACTGCCAGCCAGCGCCGACGAAAATCGGCACACCCATCGCCATCACAGCAGCAGGAAAGCCTCCCGGCTCATTCTCATCCGGATCCCCGCCGACCACCTCTGCAGAGAAGCAGGTGTTCATAGTCAACATTCGACACCGGGGAAATCTGCGTCCGTCGGAGATCAGCCGGAGCAAACGTCGGGAAGAGAACTCTTCGTTTCCTCCCTGCTGACTGTCTGACGCAAACTCAACCGCCTGATCTTTTCCCTGTCTGCTGTTTTCATGACTGTACCCGTGCAGCATCAGATGCAGACAGTCAGCATCTCCGGCCGTCTCAAGAAATCGTCGCATCGTCGCCCTCGATCCCTGCAGTAACTCGTACTTTTCAAACAGGGGCAGAATCGCCGTCCCTGTGAAGGCTGCATCCCCGGAATCGGCGAGGTCCGTGCCGGTCGGCTCGGCAACTGCCAGCAACACCGGCTGATTCTCTGAACGCTGCATGCCACGGCAGATCATCAGCATCTGCAAACTGGATACGGCCGTGATTTCATAATCATCAATCAGAAACCGCTGCTCACGATGATTAAACAGAGCGGTGAAGGGCACCGTTGCC
>JBJTOP010000053.1:0-7205 GCA_046074645.1 Planctomycetaceae bacterium
ATCCTCTGAACCGAGGGGCCTCGATTCGGGCCGGCGAGGCTGGGATGGTGAAACGGTGTCAAAATGGGCAAATTGGGATATTTCAGTTCTGTCTGCCAGTTGACATGCCGCGGCTGGATCGAGTCACAAAAACGCAGTGTGGCGTGTGGTCGATGTCAATCGGCCGGTCAGGCTTTGGTGCATTCCAGCTGCAGTTCTGGCCGCGTTGGCACGCACCGTTACCGGCGGATTGACATCCCCCGCACCCCTGATTTTCGCTGCAGGTACCATGCATTGTGAGGTCAGCCGCACATTGGTGGGGCGTTGGCGGGGTTCTTTGCCCGCAGGCTGCCGCCATGCGGCTGGAACCAGCGAGCGTGGCGGCAATCTGATCTTTTCATGCTTCGCCTTTTTTCTGTAAACTCTGCCGAAAGTCCTGTCATGCACTCTTCAAAATGTGCCGCGACCCAAAGATCTTCTCAAGTTCCGCTGATCGCCTCTTTCCTGTCTCGATCGCCCAGACTCATGCCTGTTTCCACACCTCCTGTGCACATTCCGGTGATGCCTCGGGAAGTTCTGCACTGGCTGCAGACAGCCCCGCAGCACACCGTGCTTGACGGAACGGTGGGTGCTGGCGGGCACAGCCTGCAGATTCTTCAGCGGCTGGGGCCTGAAGGGCGACTGATTGGGATTGATCGTGATCCTTTGATGCTGCGGCACGCGGCGGCAAGGCTGGATGATCCTCGTGTGACACTTGTGAATTCCAGCTACGCAGATGCTCAACAAATTCTGCAGGAACTTCAGCTTCCCGGAGTTGATCGGGTGCTGTTGGACCTCGGGCTTTCTTCAGATCAACTGGCAGACGGCGAACGCGGTTTTGGGTTTGATGCCGGCGGGCCGCTGGACATGCGATTCAACCCGGCAACGGGTCGGCCTGCAGCGGAACTTTTGCAGGAATCGTCTGCTGAGGAACTGGAACGCATATTCAGGACCTGGGGTGAAGAAGCCGCAGCCTCGAAGATTGCGGCTGTTGTTCTGTACCGTCGTCGGACCGGCAGGTCACTGGAGACGGCGGCCGATCTGCTTGACTGTGTTGCTGATGTTTGCGGACCGCTGCGGTCGGATTCGGGGCGGAGTGCAGCAGCTCGAATCTTTCAGGCGATGCGGATAGCTGTGAATCAGGAACTGCAGCACGTTGAATCCATGCTGACGAACGTGCTTCCGCGAATTCTGCTTCCCGGTGGCATCGTCGTCATCATTTCCTTCCATTCCCTGGAAGATCGCATCGTTAAACACGCTTTGAAAGGAACCCACGGATGGCAACTTCTGACAAAGACTCCCGTCGAGGCGATGCCGGCCGAGATTCGCATCAATCCGCGGAGCCGTCCGGCGAAGCTGCGGGCAGCGAGGTGGCAGCCCGCTCTGTGAAACCCGCTGCGCTCCCTTCGCGGAGTATCCGCCACGAAACATGGCTGGGAATTTTCGTGGTGATCCTTCTTGTGTTCGCGCTCGGATTCCTTGTGTACCAGAAGGTGGAACGGCATGGGCAGCAGCTCACTCAGGCCGCCATTCCTTCACAATCCGACAATACGGACCAGCCTGCCACCGAGCAGCCCGTGGCTGCCGCCGCAACCGATTCCTCGCCTGCCGAGCTGGTCGCGACATCGGAATCTTCCATGGCAGATCCGTTGGCAGAAGTCGGTTCCATGGAACAGTCCCCGTTCGCTGAATCTGCCGCTGAACCAGCAACGGCCCCCGCTATCGAATCCAAAGCGGCAGCGACACCTCCATTTGCGTATTCCGAGCCTGTGTCCGAGAGCTCGGAACTGCTGGCTTTGAACACCCCGGATTCCGGGTTTGATACACCTCCTGCGGGCCTTGAGGGTCTTTCAAAGCCGGAAGTAATGCCAGAGGCATTGCCGGGCGAGAACAACAATCTCGCCGCGGTCACCCCGGAAGCATTCGAGGGCGGCCTTGAATTTCCTGCAGCACCGCTGGAAATGGCCGTGCCACAGGAGCAGCCTGCCGTGGTCCCTGCGGGCGCTGGTCGTTCTGAATCGGCTGCAATTCCCGAAGCCGCTGAGCCGCCAGACTTCTCGTTCGTCCCAGACACCACCGTGGCGGCCGAATCCGCAGAACTCCCGTTTCCAGCCCCTGCTGATGCCACGGAATCGCAACCCTCAATGACCGCCGAGGAGCCGGCGCTGACATTGACGCCGGAATTGAGCGAGCCACCCGCGTCCAGCGTTCAGCCCGGGGACACCGAGTCAATTGCGGCAATTGAGCAGCCTGTGGTGGGCGCGGGAGCTGAGCAGGCGAATCAGCCGGTGCAGCCGAGTGATGAGCCACAGTTACTGGCAATGGCCGATCCCCAGGAGGCTTCTCCCTTTGGCTCTGAATTCAAACCGGGGCGCGTCTCGCCGGGGCGGATCTCTTCGGGTGGGGAAGCCGCATCGACGCCGGCATTTCGAGCCGTGACGCGTCCGTCTGCGGGTGGTACGGGCAGCAATCGGGCTGGAGCAGCGGGTTCGGCCGGTGCGGATCGGGACGGGCGATTCAGTCTGGCGGCCTTCAATTCCCAGAATGCAGCAGTGCAGGCGGGCGTTGATGACGGAGAAAAACACAAATCCGTCATTGTCCAGAAAGGCGAGAATTACTCAAAAATTTCCAGGCGAGTGTACGGAACGACCCGCTATTTCTCGGCGTTGGCTGTGTTTAATCAGCATCGCATTGCCAATCCCAATTCGATGCGTCCGGGGATGATTGTGCTGACACCGGAGGCAAAACTGCTGGAGGAGCGTTATCCGCAGCTGTTTCTGGATCGGCAGCCAAAAGTCGAAGCGCCGTCGGGATTTCTGCTGCTGGAGGATGGCTCACCGGCGTATCGGGTGGGAGCTCGTGAGACGCTCTCAGAGATTTCTGAACGATTTCTGGGGCGATCATCCCGTTGGGTTGAGATTTATGAATTGAATCGATCCGTACTGGCTGATCCGAATACACTCAAACCCGGGCTTGTTTTAGCGCTTCCCGAAGACGCGACAGAGGTTCAGCTGGTGCCCTGAGGGTGTTTCATCCGATGCTGGACGGCGAGCGGGGCTGAAAGTTTCTTTTGGTCCCGCGATGCGTTCACACGGGAGCCGGTTGTGTATTTTCGCTTCACAGCGGGATTGCTGCTGGCCATGGCGGTGTCGATTGCCGGCACATGGCTTGAGAAGCTCACGCGCGGTCTGCAGCGAGAGGTGAGCCTGCAGCATTATCAGGCGGACGTGCTCAGGGAATTGATTGTGCGTCGGAGGCTGGATGTCGCGCGGCTGACCGGGCAGCGATCCAGCGTGGACAGGATCTCTGGCGTTGGGAGCGCAGGCGGTGGAACGGTGATGGGCGGCGTTCCCTCTGCGGAGCACGGGCAATGAGTCCGGCGACAGCCGCAGGGCAGCGATCGGAGCGTTCGTGGCGTTCCGGTATTTCTGCTGGTGTGATTCTGTCTGGGTGGCTGCTGCTGATGGCTCGGCTGATTCAGCTGCAGGGGACGCAGCGGCATGAGCTGGCAGAGCGGGTGCAGCGGCAAAGTGTTTTTCGGGAGCAGATTTCAGCGCGGCCCGGTGATATTCTGGACCGCAACGGCACGGTACTGGCAACAACGCAGGAAGTGGACAGTTTGTACGCGGTGCCGGCGGAAATTGATGATCCGCTGACATGGGCGTGGCACGTTGCCGGAGTGCTCAACCTGAACGCTGATGAACTGTACGGGCGGCTGGTGGAGTATCGCGAGCGACAGTTTCTATGGGTGCAGAGACGGATTCAGGACGAGCAGTCTGAGCAGTTGCGGAAGCTGCCGCTGAAAAAGGGCTCCTGGGGCTTGCGACGCGAGTACTTGCGACAGAATTTGCAGAGCCCTGCAGCCGCGCATGTGCTGGGACTGCGGGACATCGATAATCAGGGTCGGGGAGGTCTGGAAGAAGGACTTGAAAAATATCTGCGGGGCACACCCGGTGAACGTGTGATGATGCGCGATGCACGGGGCATGATCCTCGAAGTTGACACCGACCTGTCGAAGCCGCCAGTGGCCGGACGCTCGGTCGTTTGTTCGATTGATCTGCCCCTGCAGCAGGACACGGAACGACATCTGGATGTGCTGATGGAGAAATGGCGGCCACGTGGAGCCTGCGCTATCGTGATGGATCCGGCGACGGGTGAGGTTCTGGCGATGGCCTCCCGACCGGCTTTTGATCCGCTGAATCTGAAGAATGTTCCTGAAGAGGCATGGAAGAATCTTGCGGTGTCTGCTGTTTTTGAACCGGGTTCGACGTTTAAGCCCGTGATTGTCGCCGCAGCGCTGCAGCAGGGGCTGTTGCAGCGCGATGAGATGATTGACTGCAGCTATGGCTTGTACCGGATGGGACCGCGTCTGCTGCACGATCATCACCCATACGGAATGCTCAGCACTGCCGATGTATTGGTGAAGTCCAGTAATATCGGAATGGCGAAAATCGGTGAGCGTTTAGGACTGCACGGGCTGTATCAGGCAGCCGTCAGTTTTGGATTTGGGTCCCGCACCGGAATCGAACTGCCCGGGGAACTGCCGGGGTTGCTGCAGCCACTCGATCGCTGGAATGTGTATTCACTGGGCTCTGTGCCGATGGGACAGGAACTTGCCTGCACACCGCTGCAGCTGATCACAGCACACGCCGTACTGGCCAATGGCGGTCGGCTGATTCGGCCCACATTGATATGTCGCAGTATTGACGAGACGAGCGGAGTTGTCGATGGCGATATTGTGCTTCCGGGGTCGAGTGTTCAAACACCGCTGCTGAATGCAGAGCACGCTGAATGGCTGGTGCGCGAACCACTTCGCGATGTGGTACTGCGAGGCACCGGGAAGGCAGCCCGGATTCAGGGATTGTCGATTTTCGGCAAGACCGGAACAGCCCAGAAACTGGATCCAGTAACGGGTACCTATTCTGATCGGGCGTGGGTCGTGTCGTTCGTCTGCGGGGCTCCTGCCGAACGTCCTGAAGCTCTGGTGCTGGTGATGGTCGATGAACCTACAGCTCCCGGCACTCATTACGGTGGCACCGTAGCCGCTCCTGTGGCCGCCGGAATTCTACAGGCCGCCATGCAAAGACTGGCCGTGCTGAGAGGTGAAGAAATCACGGCTGTCCCAGGTGCAAATGGTCACCGCTGAATGACCGTAACAACGAAGCGGGCAGGCCACCACTGGACGAGCTGACTAGTGGATCGCCGCGGCGCCAAAGTCGTTGATTTGACCAATGGCCGTGCATTTGCGATCAAGATGCGTATATCCGCCATCGACAAAGATGATCTGACCTGTGGTATGACTGGAGAGCGTGGATGCCAGAAACACGACCATGGCCGCCAGTTCATCGATTGTTGTGAATCGTCGACCAAGTGGGATCAGGGTTTCAATGGCGGCGCGAGCGGCAGCGGGATCGGGCATCGCGGCCAGACAACGTTCGTAGAGCGGAGTCCAGGTTTCTGCTGGAAGGACAGCGTTGACGCGAACGCCCGCTGGTGCCAGTTCCACAGCCCATTCACGCGTCAGACCGTTGATTGCGCCCTTGGATGCCGCATAGCCGGAGGTGCCCCCCTGTCCGGTTTCGCAAACTTTGGAGCCGATATTGATGATGCAGCCCTGGGATCGTTTCAGATGAGGACTGGCATGGTGGGCCATGGCGTAGTAGTGCAGCAGGTTCCGCTGGAGTGACTGCAGGAAGGCGTCCGGTCCGGCATCGAGTCCGGCGCCGTCATTGACACCGGCATTGTTTACGAGGATGTCGAGCCTGCCGAAAATCTGCAGCGTGTGCTCTACGGACTGCTGGCAAACCGACAGATCCACAAGATCCCCCTGAAAAAAGCGATAGTTGGATACGGCTGCGTCAGGAAGATCAGCTGCGTCGGCCGCACTCCTGCCAACGTTCACCACGCAGGCGCCTTCTTTCAGCAACTGGCAGACAATTCCGAGGCCGATTCCTTTGGAGCCGCCGGTGACGATCGCAACTTTGCCTTTCAGTCCGAAATCCATGGAACGAGCAATCCTGGCCGAAGAGTCTGAGTGAAGAAGGTGTGGGGTTGGTGGCAAATGCTGGCTGCAATCAGCTGAGGATGCCGTTGGCGACTTCACCATAGACGTCGGTCAGCCGAAAATCACGGCCGGAATAGCGGAAGGTGAGTCGAGTGTGATCAAGCCCCAGCAGATGCAGGATGGTCGCGTGCAGGTCGTGGGTGCTCATCCGATTTTCAACTGCCTTCTCACCCAGCTCGTCGGTGGCACCGTATCGAAGTCCGCCGCGAACGCCGCCTCCCGCCATCCACATTGAAAAACCAAGGTTGTTGTGTCTCCGTCCATCGCCACCACTGGCCTGTTCCTGCGGACTGCGTCCGAATTCTCCGCCCCAGATCACGAGCGTATCTCTGAGGAGGTCGCGGTCTTTGAGATCTGCGAGTAGTCCCGCGATGGGCTGATCGATGGCGGAGCAGTTTCGCTGCAGCGACTCACGCAGGTCACGATGCTGATCCCAGCCGCCGCGGGTAATCTGAATGAAACGGACTCCGGCTTCGGCCAGTCTGCGGGCCATCAGGCATTGGCGACCGAACGCTGCCGACTCCTTTTTGTCGATGCCATACCGAGCCTGAGTTTCTGCGGATTCGGTGCGCAGATCCAGCACTTCCGGGACAGAGGACTGCATACGAAAAGCCAGTTCATAAGACTGGATTACGCCTTCAAGTTCCGCGTTGCCGGGGTGTTTGCTGAGCAGATTTTGGTTGAGTTCCTGGATCAGATTAATCTGCGATCGCTGGGACGTGGAAGTCTGATGCGGCGTACGGATGTCGGCGATACCACCTGCTTCCGGCTGAACACGAGTTCCCTGGAAGGATGCTGGGAGGAAGGATGATCCGTAGTTTTGAGCACCGCCGGGGCCGGATGGATTGAGTGTCACAAATCCGGGGAGGTTCTGGTTGGTGGTGCCAAGTCCATAGGTCACCCAGGCACCGAGAGATGGTCGCACAAAATTCACGCTGCCGGTGTGCAGGGCGATGGTGGCCTGGGGATGAGCCGCATTGGAAGTGTGCAGACCGTTGAGCAGGCACAGGTCATCAGCATGCTGGCTGAGTTGCGGAAAGAGGGCGCTGATCGGCAGGCCACTTTTGCCGCGGGGCTGGAAGTCGAATTGTGGGGCGAGCAATATTCCGCGGCTGGCGGGGCC
>JBJTOP010000054.1:0-20118 GCA_046074645.1 Planctomycetaceae bacterium
AGCTTCGCCCTGGGATGGTGAAACGGTGTGAATTCGGGCGAATTGGGATGTTTTCAGTTCTGCTTTCCAGTTGACAGCTCTCACCGCGATCCCTTGTGCAGGGACTGTTGGTCTCTCGCAAAGGCGCAAAGACGCAAAGGACGGACAAAAGGTTCAAATTTCCAACATTTCCAGCTTTGCGCCTTGGCGCCTTTGCGTGAGGTAAGAGTTGCGACAGCAAGATGCCTGGCGGCGCGTCTGCATGAAATCAGATAGACGATCTCAAGTGTCCTTAACACCGTTTCGTCATCCCAGCTTCGCCCTCCCGGCAGCCTGTTTGCATTGTGCGAACGCTATGATCTGTACGGATTTGTTCCGAAATATCGCTTCTCCGCTCTGCTCCAGCTCCGAATTCCCGCCGCACCGCCCCGTCCCGTCAACCTCCGCAGGAAACTTGAATGTGTTTGTGCGCTTTCTGTGGTTTTTTTGAAACGACCTGCGGATTTGAGTTAGATTGAAGGTGCTTGAATTCTCCTGTCTGTTCTTCTTTGCGGTCCTGCGGATGCATTCGGATCGGAAAATCGGATTTGCGATGGGCATCCTCCTGATCGGAGTGGTTGCAGCGCTGTTTTTCCGCCACGACCCTGTCGCCGTGACGGAACCGCTCAGCAAGCCCCGACGGGAGGAACTGAACAAGCGTCTCCGCGATCGGGAAATTGCGCTGTACATTCCGGATGACGACGCTTCGTCAGCGGAGGACGGAGCCGCTGCGGCCGAACCTCGCTGGACTCTGCGGTCCGTGCTGCAGGACATGGACCAGAAAAACCGCCCCTCTCCCGCCCCCGTGACTACTCCGCGATCTCTCGAAGAACATACCTCCAACCGCGATTCTCTCGATGGCTACCGCACATGGAAATCGGGACGCGGGGCCGTGCTCGTATCGCCGGGAAAACCTTTCGAAGGCGAACTTGATCCCGAGCGATCTCACGCGCGAGTGACCGCGCCCAGACGATCTGATGACGCCCGGCCACTGCCCCCGCTGCACGCCAGGGCCATCTCCCCGTCTGAGACGCTCTCGTTCCCTGCCGGTTCTGACGCACCTGCTGCCGATATCACCCTGCCAGCTACCTCACCCGATGAATTTGAGGAACACACGGTGCAGTTCGGTGAAACGCTGTCCAGCATCGCCGAGCGTTACCTTGGTTCCCGCAATCGTTACGGTCTGATCTTCGAAGCCAATCGCGATCGATTAGCGTCCGCTGATCGACTGAAGGTTGGAATGACGCTGCGGATCCCTCGCAGAATGGCGGCTGCCGAGTAGACTGTCAGGTTGCAATCAGTACTTGCAATCCAGACGACGCGCATCGAAACCCGCCAATGTTTCCTCTCACCACTCTTCAACTCGCCGAATTGCTTCGCGTCCATCCACTGGCGGGCCCGGACGTGCCTCCCGTGATTACAGGCTGCAGAATGGATTCGCGGCTGATCCAGTCCGGTGATGCGTTCTTTGCCTTCAGGGGGCAGCATCAGCATGGGATTGACCACGCGGTCTCTGCACTTGCCGCCGGTGCCGTTTGTGTGGTGACGGACCAGTCGCCGGCACCGGCAGACTCAACGTCGAATCTGCTCCAGCGAACGCTCACTGTTGCCAGCACCGCCGTCGCACTGCAGCAAATCGCGCGGTGGAATCGTGGGCAGTCATCCGCAGCCCTGATCGGAATCACCGGAAGTGTCGGCAAGACGTCCACCCGGCAAATGATCACCGCAGTTCTGCAGTCCCGTCTGCAGGGGATTCAGAGTCCGGGAAATTACAACAATGAACTGGGCGTTCCGCTGACGCTCACGGAGTTATCTGAATCTCATCAGTTTGCGGCTGTGGAGATGGGAGCAGGGCGGAGGGGCGATATTCGCTTCCTCTGCGAGCTCGCTCGTCCTGCCGTCGCCGTTGTCACACGCGTTGCCCCGTGCCACCTGATGACCTTCGGATCGCTTGACCAGATCGCCCGCACCAAAGCGGAGCTTCCGGCAAGTCTGCCAGCCGACGGTTTAGCCTTTCTGAACGCTGATGATCCACGAGTGCAGGCCATGTCAGCAGAGACATCTGCGCGAGTGGTGTACTTTGGTGAACGGGCGGAGGGACCTGGTCGAATCACTGCTGTGGCATCAGCGAACGGACGCTGCCGATTTCGCTGCGGCACCGATGAGTACTCGTTTTTCGGCGGCAGGCAGCTTGTCCTGTCCGCTGCAGCGGCGATTTCGGTCGGCCGGGAATGGGGATTACAACCAACCGACATTCAGCGGGGGCTGGACACGTTTCGACCGGGCTCCGGTCGAGGTCAGGTCTCTGTCGGAAATCTCTGGACTCTGATCGACGAAACCTACAACTCCAGTCCTGCCAGTCTGGCCGCCAGCATTGAAGGGCTGGCTGGCTGGGAAGGTCCGCGGCGAGTGCTCGTCGCCGGTGATATGCTGGAACTGGGATCGGAAGAGGCAGCTCTGCACAGCCAGACGGCTGCGTTGCTGGCCGGTTCCGCAGTGGATCTGGCAATTTTTGTGGGCAGCCAGGCTGAGCGTTGCCGGGCTGCGGCCGCCGCAGCCGGGTTTCCTGAATCCCGGCTGCGGGCGTTCAGCGAGATGACGACACTTTCATCTGTTCTTCCCAGGCTGCTGGAACCCGGTGATGTGGTGCTGATGAAGGGTTCCCGAGCACTGCAGCTTGAACGCGTGCTGAGTGGGCTGCAGCAGCAGAATGAGCCTGACGAGTCATTCCACGGTGAGCTTCACCGGGACACCGGACGCGATCACTGAACCATTTTCCAGGGTTGCAGCAGCAGTAACGGCGGGCACATCGCCCACGGCCGCATTTTCCGGTACGGCGACTGAGATTACTGCGGCAGTCTGATCCGCCGGAACAGTTACCGGGGCAGCGGCAAATCCCTGCGGCAGCCCATCCAGTCGCACCACGACGGCCTGGGTGAAGAGCGGATGTCGCTGGACCGCAACGGAGACCATTGCTGAGGCCTTGCGGGCGGCTTTGACTGGTTCGGTCGGTGGTGCCAGTGCGACGGCACTGGTGACGGTAAATCGCAGTGGAGCGGTCCAGGCCCGGGTACCGGATGCGGGTGCCAGCGGCTGCGACACGAGATCGACCCCGATGACGGCGTCGATGGCAGGCACCTGAACGTCGGAAGGGACGCGGATGGCAAGCGAAACGACCGACTGGGCGACAGGAGCAAACTGGAAGTCGGCCAGTGCCACGGCGGGTTTGAGCGGTGAGTCAGGCTTATTGGGGTCTTCGCGGCGGGCAGGTTCTGTGGTCAGCATTTCGAATCGGGCGACTGCGGGAACACTGTCGCGCAGCGGCAGGACCTTCACGGGGAGGCTTGCGATTGTACCGCGAAACAGGATTGGTGGGACGCCATCGGGAACGATTACAGCGTCCACAGGTGCTGCGGGACCGGCGACCAGTGTTTCGCCGGGAAGCGTGAGAGAGTTCGCGGGGACACCTTCAGAGGCGACCAGTACGGAGGTAGTGAAGGGGGCATCAGAACCCTCAGCGCGAGCTTCGATGCGAAGACTTTCACCGGGTGCCGCGTCAGCAGCGCGGGCCGCGGAGCGAGTCACCATCACCAGCACCTGCTGGTCCTGTTCTGAAGGAGCAATGACGTCGGGCACGAGCACCACTCCCGAATTGGCAGCGGTGCTGAGACGAATCGGCCCTGTATAGCGGAACGACGGCGACTGTCGGACGACGGTCAGCTGCAGCGGCGCTGATCCGTTGGCGGGCAGTCGCACGCTGGCAGCAGATGTGCTGAGTACGAATGCCTGACGATCGGTGCGGGCAATCTGCAGACGATAAACGTGTGCGGGTGAACCGCGCTGGTTGACATCCTGAATGCGGACCTGCAATTGAGCAACTCCGTCGGGCACGGCGAAAGCGAAGGAGGGGTCGTTGAGTCCTGCTTCGCCGTCATTCTGAGCGACGAGAGCTTCGCCGTTGTACAGCAGCAGGCGACTGCGAAGCGGTGAACCGAACTGGCGAGCGGTGACAGAAAAGTGCAGCGTCTGTTTTGGAGTGACCTTAATGTTGATGGCGTCTATTTCCTTTTCGGTTGTGATGCGACCGCTGATGTGCAGAGCCGGAAACGGGGCTGCGGCGAAAGTGGCATCGAGGGCATCGGCAGCGAATGTACCTTCAGTGGGTTCCACAACGTGTACACCGGGTTCCACCCTGAGCGGCGGCAGTGGGAGCAGGGCGGGGGTTGCGTTTCCGGCGAGACCGCTGCCGGCTTTGCGAATGGCCGCGGGCTGTGCGGACAGGGCCGCGGGATCAGCGGAACGGACCTGAGTTTCCGCGGCGGTGAGCACTGGTGGGAAGGCCACAGCAGACGGCGGCAGATCGCCCGCAATCACTCGGAAGCTGCTGGCACCCGGTGCACGGAACTGCAGATCGTGGAGCTCGACGTAATACAGTCCATCTGCGGGAATGACGACGGCCACACGTGCATCACCCTGAAGTTCGAACTGCTGCCATTGAATGGCCAGCGGCCCTCCGGACTGACTGCGGATTTCAAGTACGGGATCGACCATGGCGCCGATGCGACGGGCTTCGACTTCTGCCACGATTTTCTGGCCTGCGGACCCGCGGAACCAAATCCGCTTTTGCTCTGTACCGTTGATTTGACCGGCGACTGCCACTGGGAAAGTGGTGGCCGGCGCAGCTTCAGTGAAGGTGCCGTCCGGCATCGTGGGGACTCGATCGATGCTGACGATCGCCGGGTTGCTGACACCACCTGCGGTGACGCAGCGTACGAGATAGCGTCCCGGAGTCACTGCGGGATCAACCGCGACGTCGTACACAGCGACATCGTTGCTGCTGCCTTCGACCGCTGTGGCGGTGATTCCCGGGATATCCGACAAAAGCCGGGCGCCGGCGAGCTGTGTGCCATTGACTGTGAGCCGGGTGGTCCGACCGATTTCAGCAGCGTGAGGGGACGTCTGGGTGATGCGGGGGAGGACAGCAGGAGTTTCCGGGAGGCCTTGTTCAGCCTTGATCTCGGCGGCCGCAGCGCCAGCGGCTTCAGCGAACAGCGCAGCGGCATCGGCGTCTGAAAGGGCTTCGGCGAAGACGCAGATGTCATCGCAGAACATGCGAGTGAATTCGCCGTCTGTGAAACTGGAGCCGATGGTCAGTGGTGTTTCGCTGACACAGCGTGCGAGTGACGTATCGGTGATCCAGCCGACAGTGCCTTCGACGAACCCACCCGTGGCCTTTGCGGGAGTCAGTGGGGCACCGTTGACGAATAAACGCACGCGAATGTCGTCGGCGTCCGCATCGGCGTCAGCTCCAGGGGCATCCGCCTGATCAAACGCCGCCGAAAGATGCACGCGGCGGCGATAGCCCAGCGCAGCCTTCACACTGTAATTGATAACCTTGTAGGCCGCACCGTCGTGGACGTACAGCTGGAAGTTGTCACTGGACGGCTGAAAGTTGATACCGTAGTTCGTGGGTGAACCGTTGTTGCCGTTGCGTTTGGCAAACAGTCCATGAAAATCGGCATCACTGAGCGAATGCAGGCTGGCGAAGAAGCCGCTGATGGTGACGGCGTCGGGGCGGCTGGTGTCGCCCTTGCCATCGATGCTGATGTGCTGTCGCAATGCTGGCTCAAGAAGCAGGCAGCGACCGTCGCCGCCCGGGACAAACACGCTGACACTGCTGGTGGCGGCCGCAGGTAACGCGACGGCGTCAGCTGCCTTGCCGGCAGTGGCGGAATCCGTCGGTGTCCCGGAAGGTTCGTCAAGCCTGAGCCTCACCACCGCGCGATCGCGGACTTCCGCAGCGACTGTGGTGGACGAGAGACTGGCGACGGAGGTCAGGCAGAGCAGTGCGGTGGTGAGCAAAAACCGCAGTTGGGGCAGGACCGACATGGAATGTTCCGAGCGTGGGAATTGGAAATTGAGCGCGGACTCCTATCGTGGCAGGTGAACGGGGCAGCCGCAAGTGTTGAGACCAGTTTCTGCGGGGGAATTTGGCTGGCGGCGGGAATTGGGAGTGGTGGTGAAACTGTGACGGACGCCCGCGGAACGCTGCAGGCAACCCCCGAAATGGTGACTCATCAGAAAATCACCGTCTTTCACAGCGAGGAATTGGGGGATTCCGCTGCTTGTACGCGGCGAGTGTTATCGGACGGCACGCGGTCAATCAGCAGCAGGAAGGGGTCAATCCCTGCGGTGTCCGGCTTTTGTGAGGTCTGGAAGGTGACGGTGTTGCGGCCGGATTTGAAAAGTCTTTGTTCGCGGGCCAGCGTGGCGCCGTATTCCCTGCCGGCGTCAGGCGCCGCGAAGGCTCCGATTTCCAGCATCTGCTCGAACGGCACCTCCGTCTCATTGCCCTCCTCATCCGCCTCGAATTTCCGACATTCGACTTCCAGAGTCACTTCCCAGCGGTCATCTGCCAGTTGCTTCAGTGAGGCACTGTGGGTGCGATTATCAAACAGTGTAATCTGGTCGAAAAGCTCAACCAGCAGTCCGGCATGTTCCGGCGGAGTGTGTTCGCGGAGGGCATCGATCAGGTCGGAAGATGTTGGGTAGGGCGGTTCCTTGTAGGCAAAGCGATCCGTAAGCGTTCTGAGTGCTGCATTTACGTTGTCTTCGCCGATGACTTCCTTCAGGTGATACATCACGACGCTGCCCTTGTTGTAGTGAATGTAGCCCTGGTTTGCCTCGACGCGTCGGAGCGGCCGTTCGCTGAGCATTTCAGCACCGCGGGATCCGAGATAGTTGTCCATCTCGTACCGCAGAAATCGTCTCATCAGATCCCGACCGTATTCCCGTTCCATGACCATCAGTGAGGAGTACTGGGCGAGTGTTTCAGAAAGCAGCGTTGCCCCCTGCATGTTGGCTCCCATCACCTGATGAGCCCACCACTGATGTGCCATTTCATGGGCGACCACGTAGAACACCATATCGATGTCGTCCTCATCGCTGATGTCGGCGATAAATCCGATCGCCTCAGAATACGGCATTGTGCCGGGGAACGCCTGAGCGAACTGCGCAACCCGAGGAAACTCAATGATCCGCGCCTGCCTGTGTCGATAGGGACCGAAGTTCTTCGAGCAGTATTCGAGTGACTTATGGATGGACCGCATCATGTTTGGCACATTCCACGAATGTTCGGGATGATAGTACACCTCCGTCTGCACTCCATTCCATTCGTCCCGTGCGACGGCGTAGCGGGCGGAGATGAAGGAGTAGAAATTCAGCGAGGGGTGATCAACCTTGTAATGATAATATACTCGCCCATCCTGCTCCCAGGTTCGCAGCAATGACCCTGGAGCGATTGCGATCTGGTCAGGTGAGGTGCTGATGATGGTTTCGACGTTCACCCAGTCACTGCTGGTACTGATATAGTTCAGGGATCGCGCCTTGAGATTCCCGGGTTCGAGGGGAGGCATGAGTTCCGGTGCTCCCAGCCCGCGTTTGCGCCGTTCATTTCGATTCTCCAGCTGTCGCTCCGTCTGATACCCGATCTGCGGACAGATCATGTTGTTGAAGAATGTGCCGTTCTGCACGATGTCCAGGCGCGTCACGTTGTTTTCAAAGCCCCGTGCTGTGTATTTGACCGTGTATGTCATCTGCAGACTTTCACCCGGCTGCAGCGGTGGATCCAGCTGGTACACCTGATAATGCAGATCCGGCAGTTCTTGCCGCAGCCGGCCACGTTCCACCTGAATCGTCGTTTCGTAGCCTATGGCGGTATTCAGGCAGAGTTCTGACTGAGGTGTGGTGCTGCGATTTACAAGCGTCTGTGTGCCACGAAGCTCCATACTGCGACGTTCCGGCACGAGGTCGATTTCATACTTCACGTCGGTCACTCGCGGCTGTGAGAGCGGCTCATGTCGACCCTTCAGTTCTCTTTCATAGCGTTCCGCCAGATCCTCCTGCTGCGATGCAGTGAGATACGTATTCAAAACCTGCGTGTTGTGTCGAATCCAGAGAGCAGTGATGATCCACGCTGCAGTCAGCAGAATGCTGGTCAGCCTGATGGGGCCGCGCCAGCGTCCGCGGGCCTCGGTCAGACGAGCACGCAAACGGGTCTCGCGGCCGCGCTGCCAGCAGAGAATTCCAGCTGTTGACAGCATTCCAGCGAAGAGCAGCCAATACACCATAAACGCAAGCAGACCGGAAACAAATGGAGCAAACTCGTACAAATCCGAATATGTGTAGTTCGGGAGCGATCCGAAGTTCACCAGCCGCGATTCCACATCCAGCATGATCCACAGAAACGTGTCCGCCACCACGATCAGCACGAACAGGAAATACCCGAGATATTTGTTCGGTGCCATGATGTGCGCTGCCATCGCGACCATTATCTGCAGGAACATGCGGAACAGATCCAGTCCCAGCAGTTCAGTGAGATACAGTGACAGCTGAAAGCGGTAATAACCCATGGCAGCCTGAGTCAGCACACCGGCGATTGCACCGAGGCTGAGAATCACCGCCACAATCAGTGTGAGCGCCAGCAGTTTGCCGATGTACATGATCCATGTGGGGTGCGGGAGCGCATCGAAGACGTCATCCAGTCTCGCATCGCGTTCCTTCCACACCAGAACACCAGCAAAAAATGTGATAATCGCTATCAGAAACAACACCATGGAACCACGAATGAGTTCGACAAGGTTCCAGGTGACAGGGAGCGACTTCAGGCCGAAGCTCTCGCTGGAAAACGCCAGCGCAGCGAGCGTGTTGACCATTGCAAAGCTGACAATCACCACAAACACCGGGCTCTTCACGGTGCTGAAGAAATCAATTCGAATCTGACTGAACAGCTGGAGAAAGGCGACACCGGTTCCCGTACGGCACTGGACTGATCGCTGAGCCGTCGACCGTTGGCTTGATAACACCGGCTCAGTACCACGTCCGGCCGCCTTCGAAACGCGGTCAGAAAACGAAAACCTCCAGCAGGCGGTGGCAAGCAGCAGCAGTCCAAAGGCCAGCCATAGCAGGCGATTCCAGAGCAGTGGGCCTGCCAGCGTCACAAACCGCGTGTTTTTTTCTGCGACAGTCCAGTAACGCGTTTCCAGAGCGAACGTGCGAATGCCGAGTGGATCCAGCAGTCCGGCCAGTTGCTGGTTGTCCAGATCCGTGAGTAAGCTCGCAGAAATCGAGTAGCCGACCAGCAGCAGGATGATACCGAGGAACGAGACGGCGGCGCTGCGAAACCATGTCGCCAGTGCAAACACGACGGCCCCCAGAAAGATCGTGTTTGGCAGCCCAAAGACCAGAAATCCCCAGACATGTGCGGGCCAGGAAATCGGCCCCCAGCGTTCAGGGTCATTGCCTGGTGCCAGGTCAGCCAACAACACTCCCAAAGACACTCCAGGCATCGGCAACGCGGCCACAGAAACCGAACCCCAGAAGCGGCCCATGAGATATGACAGTCGCCCGAGGGGTTTGCAGAAGATCAGACCACTCGTGTTGCAGGCAAAGTCTCGGGTGGCCGCGGAATTGACGAAGGCCACTGTCATCAGACAGCAGACCAGCCCCATGGCGGCGTACAGTGTTTGAATCACATGCGGGGCATTGCGATGAGTGTTCTGCAGACTGCCACCGATTTGAATGTTGTCCGACCACGCTGCTCCGAAAACAATCAGCGTGTTGATCAGCAGGAAGATGTACAGCATGAAGCCGCGAAGCCAGAACATCAGTTCAAAGCTGAAAAACGTGCGAAACATCGGTGCGCCTGATCGTCTGGAGGGGGTGGAACGCTGGAAGAGTTGAGCTGGCCTTCGCAGCCGCAGTTGCAGCCACAGCGACCCAGTTCAAACAGCCTGATCGACCAGAGAAAAAAATACATCTTCAAGATCAGGTTCGACTGGCGAGAAATCGGTGTCGGGGGCAGTGGGGCTGAGCACGTGGATCAGTGGCCGGCCGGCAACCAGTTTCGTGGAGATCACCCGAAACCGCCTGCGGTGCTCTTCCAGCTCCTGCCTGGAAATGCTCTTTTGCCAAACCGTCCCCTGCAGATTCTGTTCTGCCTGAACCGGCGACCCCGAGTAGACAACTTGCCCCTGATGAATAATTGCCATGTTGCTGCAGAGCTCTTTCACGTCCTGCACGATGTGCGTCGAAAGAATCACCACGACGTTCTCACCGACTTCTGACAAAAGATTGTAGAACCGATTGCGTTCGCCTGGATCCAGCCCTGCCGTGGGTTCATCCACGATCAGCAGTTGAGGATTGCCAAGCAGCGCCTGAGCAATTCCGAAACGTTGTTTCATGCCACCTGAAAATCCGCTGATCGCCTTCTTGCGGTGCTGGAATAAATTGACGCGTTCCAGCATCGCATCAACCACCTCGCGACGCTCACCCGCTTTCGTCAGGCCTTTCAGGATCGCAATGTGATCCAGCATGTCCCGCGCGGAGGTGCGTGGGTAAACACCGAATTCCTGTGGCAGGTACCCAAGCAGACGACGCACGTCCTGCTTCTGCTTCAGGACGTCCAGGTCACCCAGGTAAATCGTACCGGAATCGGCATCCTGCAGAGTCGCGATGGTGCGCATCAGCGTCGATTTTCCGGCACCGTTCGGACCAAGCAATCCATACATGCCAATTGGAATCGACAGAGTCACGTGATCCAGAGCCTTCACGCCGTTGGAGTAGGTCTTGCACAGCTGGTCAATTTTCAGAGTCATGGCATGTTTCGTTTGAGGAGAATGGAAACGCGTGGTCGGTTGGTTCGCTGAAGGCAGGAAAATCTTCCCAGATTCCGTGGGATTTTGGAAAGCAGAGAGGGAATTTCGTGAAGCATCTGATAAATCAGCGAGACAGATCGATTTTTCCTCATCCTCTCAGAAAAAACTCGGTAACAACATCGCCATTTGCAATTGATTCGCCCTGCCGATGCGACTAAAAGAAGTTTCCTGCTCCCGCATCCCCTTCCCGCCTCAATCGCCCGCTTTTTCCTGGGATCTGCGACCATGACACGGCATTCCTGTGCTGGCCCCGCTGGCCGCCGAGAATTCCTGCGGGCAGGCACGATGGCCCTGGGTGGATTGTCGCTCCCGAATCTGCTGGCCGCACGTGAACAGACCGGCGTCTCTGCGGAGACCTCGGTGATTTTGTTCTGGATGTGGGGCGGCCCAAGTCAGCTGGAGACATTCGATCCCAAGCCGGACGCCCCCAGCGAATACCGGGGGCCGTTTCGCCCCATCGCCACATCAGTTCCGGGCCTGCAGATCTGCGAGATCTTCCCGCAGCTCGCCGCACAGGCACACCGCTGTTCAATCATTCGATCCGTGCATCACGAGATGTCGGCCCACAACGACGGCTCCATCGAGATGCTCACTGGCAAAACACCTCTCCGGCCCGACCCCACGTCGCTCGCACATTCAGAACACCCGGACATGGGCATGATCACCAGCCGGGTTCGAGGAAGACATCCCTCCGGGCTGCCGCAGTACGTTGGCATCCCCACCAAACCCTTCATGACTCGACCACAGTATCTGGGTGTCAGCCATACAGCCTACGTCACCGGAGACCCTTCTGTGGCCGGCTTTAAACCGGCCAATCTGAAGCTCGATGCCGGGCTCAACGGCAGCCGGCTTGCCGATCGCCTGACACTCCTCAAACAGTTTGATCAGTTTCGCCGCGAGCTGCAGGATGGCCCGACCGCTGAAGGGATCTCGGGCTTCCATCAGCAGGCTTATGAGATGCTGTCGAGCGCAAGAGTTGCCGAGGCGTTTGACCTGGAACGGGAATCGGACCAGCTGCGGGATCGCTACGGCCGAACGCTCTGGGGGCAAAGCTGCCTGCTGGCCCGACGTCTGGCCGAAGCCGGCGCGGGACTCATTACGATCGATGCCCAGGCACCGCAGAACGGACTCAAACGCTACTTCAGCTGGGACGATCACGTCATTCCGATGTATGACTGGGACCTTGCCCCCGCGATGCTCTTTCGTGCCGCCGACATGGATCCCGCGTTGTCCGCTCTGATTGAAGACATCCATGCCCGAGGCCTTGACCGAAAGATTCTTGTGGTGGCGATGGGCGAATTCGGTCGTACCCCGCGAATCTCTCAGGCCTCCGGGCTTTCCGGCCGCGATCACTGGCCACACGCGATGTCCGTGCTGGTCTCCGGCGGTGGCTGGAGGATGGGGCAGGTCATCGGAGCCACCAATTCAAAGGCCGAATACCCCGTGGAAAGACCGCTCACCCCGCAGGATCTGCTGGCCACCATCTACAGGCACCTCGGTATTGACCCGAACCACGAATTCCTTGATTTCGGCGGTCGCCCGCAGCGAATTCTGTATCACGGGCAGGCCATTCGAGAGCTGACTGCGGAAGCCTGATCCCTGACGGTGATTCCTCTGGCCAGCTTCCGGAAAATTGCACTTTACCCACAGCTTTCCCCCCGCGAATACTCGATCCGGCCACATTCCGGCGATAGCATCCCGACCGACGGCCTGTTGCCGTTTGGCGTTCGCCACGTCCAGATGTTCACTTCCTTTCCGGCAGGTCTCCCATGTCGCTCCCGACAATCGCCCCCAACGTTACTCGCATCGGCTGGATTGGCACTGGCGTGATGGGTTCCAGTATGTGCGGGCATTTGCTGTCCGCCGGTTACTCCGCCACTGTTTATTCCCGCACAAAAGACAATGCTGCTCCCCTGCTGGCCCGCGGCGCTGCCTGGGCCGACACCCCGGCTGCTGTCGCAGCGGCCTCCGATGTGGTCTTTTCGATCGTCGGCTTCCCCGCCGACGTCCGCGAAGTATTGCTCGGCGAATCCGGCGCCCTCTCGACTGCTCGCCCCGGAACAGTGCTCATCGATATGACCACCAGCCAGCCTTCCCTCGCGGTGGAAATTCACAGGACGGCACAAGCAAAGCAGGTTCACAGCGTGGATGCCCCGGTTTCCGGTGGCGACATCGGCGCTCGAAATGCAACGCTGTCAATCATGATTGGCGGAGATCGCGACGTCGTCGATGCCCTGCAACCGCTCTGGCAGACACTTGGAAAAACCATCGTCTATCAGGGCCCCGCCGGCTGCGGTCAGCACACGAAGATGGTCAATCAAACGCTGATTGCTGCCGGAATGGTCGGCGTCTGCGAAGCACTGATGTACGGCTATAAAGCCGGGCTGGACCTCCCCACGGTGCTGCAGTCAGTCGCCAGCGGTGCAGCGGGCAGCTGGTCACTCTCCAATCTTGCCCCACGCATTATCGCCAACAATTTCGATCCCGGGTTCTACGTCGAACATATCATCAAGGACCTCGGCATTGTTCTGGAAGAGTCGCGACGCATGGGGCTGTTCATGCCAGGCCTTGCACTCGCCGAACAACTCTACCAGGCCGTCAAAGCCCAGGGCCACGGCCGTGCCGGCACTCAGTCGCTCATACTCGCACTCAGTTCGCTGGCTGGCGTTGACTGGCGGAACCGTCCTTCCGCTTCGTGAATTCCCGGGAACAACCCACTTTCGTTTGCATCGCTGCTGCGCTCCGCTATTCTGAAGAGCTGACGCCGGTTCGGCGTCTCCACACTTGATTCCCTGCAGTTCAAATCGACAACGGAAAGTCAGTTCATCATGGTCCGACGCGGCGAAAAATTCTCCGGTCTCTCCGTGGCCCTCGTTACTCCCATGTCCGCGGACGGCTCCCTCAACGAAGCCATGCTGCGCGATCTCATCGATTTCCACGTCGCAGCCGGTACCGACTGTGTCGTCCCCGTCGGCACCACCGGCGAGAGTCCCACGCTGACTCACGATGAACACGAACGAGTCATCGCTGTCACCTGCGAACACGCGGCCGGACGCATCAAAGTTATGGCCGGTACCGGTTCCAACAGCACCGCCGAAGCCATCAGACTCACCAAAGCTGCTCGACACGCCGGCGCCGATGGCGCTCTCATGGTCGCCCCCTATTACAACAAACCCACCCAGGAAGGCTTCTTTCTGCACTTCCGCGCCGTCGCAGAACACGTCGATCTCCCGATCGTGCTCTACAACATCCCCGGCCGAACTGCCAAAAATATGGAACCGGAAACCATCTGCAGAATCGCCGATACCTGCCCCAGCGTCGTCGCCATCAAAGAATCCACCGGCTCCATGGATCAGGCCTCGCAAATCCTCTCCGCCTCAGAACTCACCGTGCTCTCCGGTGACGACAGTCTGACTCTGCCACTGCTCGCTCTCGGTGCCTCCGGCGTCGTTTCCGTCGCCGGAAATATCGTACCCGCTGATGTCAAAGCGATGCTCAACGCCTTCAAATCCGGCGATATCGCCTCCGCTCAGCATTGGCACCACAAACTCTTCCCACTCTGCCGCGATATGCTGGGACTGTCCACCAACCCCATTCCCGTTAAGGCCGCCATGCGACTTATCGGACGCGACTGCGGCGAAGTCAGACTCCCCCTGAATCCGCTCTCCGACAATCAACTTTCTGCACTCCGCACCACTCTCAGTCGCTACGGACTCCTGTAAACACGGCTCCGCAGAATTCATCCCAAAACCATGCCCAGACTCCGTCACCGGCCTCAAAAGAGGCTCCGTCACCCGCTGCCGATTTCCCCGCAGCAGGCTTGAGTCAAAGCGGCTGTTGCCGGAAACTGCTTCGCGTACCAGCGTCGTCCATCGCCCCAGCAACGCTCAGCCCCCCCCCGGAATTCTTCAAAAATGACGGAAGAGCCTAAAAATACCATCCGCCAGTTGACTCGCCAACAGCGTCGAGTGCTTGGAACGCTCATGGAAAAAGGGTTCACCACCCCCGACCAATACCCCATGACGCTCAAAGGCGTGACCACAGGGTGCAACCAGAAAAGCAATCGCGATCCAATCACTGAATACGACGAAGCACAGGTCGCGGATGCTCTGGAAGAGCTGCGGGAAATGGGGCTGGTGGCAGAAGTCTTCACAGATGGCGGACGCACTGCTCGGTACCGTCACTACATGCGGCTCCGCTTCGATTTTTCTGAAGCTCAAAATGCCGTGATCTGCGAACTGCTTCTCCGCGGTCGCCAGCAGCCAGGTGAATTACGAACCCGCGCCAGCCGCATGATCCGAATTGACAGCCAGGAACAACTCAAATCAGAACTGCAGGGGCTGGCCGAAAAGGGCTTTCTGCAGGCCAGCGACAATCTCGACCGTCGCGGAGTGGAAGTTGATCACACCTTCTATCTTCCCGGCGAAAACATGCAGCTCAGACAGCAGCCGCAGAATGCTGAAAACGGATCAGGCTCAACAGCCTCACAGCCTCCGACAACGTCAACCGCCGCTGCTCCTGCACACTCAGTGGTGCACGAACTGCACGAACAGCAGGCAGCTCTGAAGCAGCAGCTGGAACGGCTGCAGAATGCCGTCGATTCCATCCGTCAGCGACTCGACCGCATAGAACGAGAACTGGGTCTCGGCTGACCCCAGCACCCCAACGGGCTCACCATGCAGCCTGCACTTCGGACCACACTCAGAACCTCAGCACCGGCCAGAGTCCGGAATAGTCGTCCGTCCATTTCAGCACCCAGTCTTCGTCGTACCAGGCATCGACTGCGAGTGCGACTTCCGGGTCTTCAGCCACGCTCTCGCTGCTGGTGAGCAGAACCCAGGACGAAGCAAAGACTCCCTGAGAAGCTTCGTCAGGGTTGTCGATCAGAAACGCCTTCCAGCCAAGCTGGTCCGCCATACCACGGGCCACCGGCTCAAGATTCAAAAAGCGGTTTGAGATGTGCACGGCCAGGATTCCGCCGGGGCGAAGATGCTTCGCGTAGATTTCGGCGCATTCTGCAGTGAGCAGATGCACCGGAATGGCGTCGCTGCTGAAGGCGTCCACAGCCAACACGTCGAACTGCTGGCTGCGACCATCGGCCAGATCCTGCTCCATCACGATTCGGGCATCTCCCAGCTTGACATCAATCGTGGCCTTTGAATCCTGCAGATACGTGAAGATACCGTTTGTGGATAAGGCCAGCACATCCGGATTGATGTCGTAAAAACAGAAGAATTCACTCGGCTCGCCAAAGGCTGCAATTGTTCCGGTTCCCAAACCAATCGTCCCAACGCGAAGTGGATGCACATCTCCGCGAGCTGCCATTTCACGAGCGACGCGGATGGCAATCGCCAGACCGCTCTCCTCACCGTAGTAGGTTGTTGGTAACCTTGACCAGTAGTCGTCCTGGTATTGGCAGCCATGGCTGATCTGGCCATGCTTGAGTGCGTAGTAGCTGGGGAATGGGTTTTGGAACATGTCGAGGTCTCCATCTTCGGGTTCGTGCCGCACCCTCAGCACCCCATAGAAGTTTCTGGAAACCGCAACAATCTTCTGGTCTGCTGATTCTTCGCCGGCAACTTCATTGAGCCGCAGCCCGAGGATCATCAGCAGAGTGACTGCGGGGATGCTGAGCACGAGTCCCAGCGGGGCCTTGCCGGGCCCGCGGAATCCTCTGGCTGCAACATCCATCAGCAGTCCCGCGGCAACAGTGATGACTATGGAAATCAGCCGTTCGACAGACAGTATCTCAATCATCCAGAGCCCCCAGAGCAGCAGCCCTGAGGAGACAGTTACAGCAGCCTGGGGCGCGAATCGCAGCAAAAACACAGGGCATCGGTGCAAAGCCAGCGCAGCGGCCACAGCCAGAACTTCCGGCAGCAGGATGCAACAGACCGCCAGCAGGACCCGCGTCTGATGGTTTGCTGAGGTGATTCCTGAAAACTGCTGCTGCAGGCCACCCACAAACAACGCCAGCTGCAGAACTGCCAGCAACAACCAGCTGCCGAGGAGGGTCCGGGTTCGTGATTCGAAGAGACCGGTGAACTGAAGTCCGAGCACCAGCAGGATGCCATAGCAGGCTTTCAGCAGGATGTCGGCAGTCTCTGTGAGGTCTTCCCAGAGCGGAGCGAAGAACCAGATGCTCAGTGACACAAGCTGCACGGTGGATGTCAGAATACGAAGGGAGTAAAGCGTGGAGAGCGGTTGCAGCCAGACCTTCTGAGCGACCATGGCCAGGGCACCGGCGGCGCAGCAGCAGAACAGCCCGGTGTGGTATTCGAAGTAGCCATGAAAAATCCGCGGCGCGATGATCGCCACGAATACCCCGCCGAATGCCCCCCCTGCTGAAACAATGACAAAATACAGCGTCAGCCATCGCGGCTGTGGACGGAGTTGGTAGAGTTCACCGTGGCACATCATGCAGCAGGCAAACAGCACAGCGGGAAACAGCACCAGCTGCAGAGTAATGTCCGCGTCCGGGCCATCGCTGAGCAGCTTGCAGGCGAACGGGCTGAAGAGCAGCAGCAGGATTGAGTACAGGCGACGGTCATACCAGCGAGGACTGTCGAAGCAGAGAATGAAGGAAATGAGGTACAGGGCAAGTGGAAGAATCCAGAGAAACGGAACCGTTGCAACGTCGATGCAGAGCTGGTTGGTGGTAGCCAGCAGCATGATGGAGGCGGACGCGGAAAGCAGCAGCCAAAGCAGCATCGAGGTCAGTCGTGGCCGGGGAACTGCGGTTTCCGCCGCGACATTTCGAGCATTCGGTGTGTCTGTTTGATTGCCGGTCTGAGATCGTTCAGCGCGGAACATCGCGAAGGCACACAGGGCAGCAAGACCTGCATACAGTGCATACAGCGCGCTCCACGAAAACGCCTGATCCCGCAACTTCAGTAACGGTTCAAAGACAAATGGGTAGGAGATGAGTGCGAGCAGTGAACCGACGTTGGACAAAGCGTAGAGCCGCCACGGAGAGCCGCCAGGAACGGCACGGGTGAACCAGCGCTGCATCAGCGGGCCGGTGGTTGAAAGCAAAAAATACGGCGCGCCGACGGTGGCTGCGAGCAGCAGCAGGATTTGTCGCAGTGGAGCTTCCTCGGCGGATGGTTTCCATGCTGTGGAAGGAATAATCGGCAGGAAGGCGAGCGACCCAACGAGCAGAGTCAGGTGCACGGCGGCCTGGGCACGCGGGCGGAGGAATGTCGTGAGCAGATGCGAATACAGATAGCCTGCCAGCAGCACCAGCTGGAAGAAAAGCATGCAGGCAGTCCAGATGGACGGGCCACCGCCAAACCATGGGAGAATGAAACGTCCCGTGAGCGGCTGCACCTGGAACAGCAAAAACGCGCTGACAAAGATGGTGAGAGCATATCGAAACATGATTGTCCTTCCTGGGAACGGGACAGGAATATACAAACTCGACGGATTCAAAACGTTCACATCAGCCACTCAGTACCGGGAATTCCGAAGAAAATCTGCGATTACAGAAGCGTTGCGACCAGGAATCTTCGTTCTCATGCGAAATATTGAGTTGATTCCCACCGCCGTGCGCGCTTGACCTGCAGGCCGCTGCTGCATGACAATACAGGCTGGTGGTTCCGACCTTTCCTTTCGCGAAGGACCTTTCATGTTCCGGCGACTCTGCTCTGCTCCTGTCCTTGCCGGCGTTCTGCTGACCGCTGGCTTCCTCAATTCCGCCGCTGCTCAATCCAGCGCCACCCGCGTCTCCAGCGCACAAATCCTCCCCAAAGACACCTTCGTCTACATTTCCGTCCCCAGCATGACGGTGATGAAGGATCAAATGGCAAAATCCTCCACAGGAAGAATGGTCACAGATCCCGAAATGGACGGCTTCCGCGCCGAACTCATGACAGCCTTCGCCGCTGAAATGCAGGGCCGCTCCGAGATCATCGAAGCCGCTCTCGGCATGAGCCTCGCAGACCTCGCCTCCATCCCCACCGGCGAAATCGCCATCGCCTTCTCCAAAGCACCGCCCAATCGCATGGGCGCTGTCCTCTTCATGGACTTCGGCGATCACGAAGACAAAGTCAAATCCCTCCTCGAAAAAGCCGTCGGCGTCCTGCAGTCCGCACCTGATCTCGAACAGGCCAATGCTGAACACGCCGGCACCGAACTGGTCATGTTCAAAAACAATGGCCCATCCTCGAAGTCCACGCCGCTCGCCAAGGAATTCGGCTGGTTCCTGAAAGATCAGAAAATGGTGCTCTCCAACAGCAGCGCCGTTCTCAAACTCATGCTCGATAACTGGGACGGATCCTCCCCAAAGTCGCTCGTCAACAGCGAAAACTACAGCAACTTTGTCAGCAAATGTGAATCCAAAACAGGCAACGGACTGATGGTCACCTGGGTCGATCCCATCGGCCTCTTCACGCAGCTCGTGCAAACCGGTTCTCTCGGTGAAGCCGGACTCCAGGCCGGGATGGCCGTCAGCATCTTCGGAACCATCGGCCTCAATCAGCTCAAAGGCTTCGGCAACATCTCCGAAATGAACACCGGCGGCTTCGAAAGCCTCTCCCAGTCCATGATCGTCTGCGAACAGCCACCACAGTTTCTGATGCAGATGTTCCAGCTTGATACCACCGACACCGTGCCACCCGCGTGGGTCAAGGAAAATGTGTCCTCGTGGATGAGCGCCAAATGGAAAGTCGATGAAGCATGGAACACCGTGGAAAGCATGGTCGATATGTTCCAGGGCGCAGGTTCACTCCAGCGAATGGTCGATGACCTCGCAGATCGTGACCCCAATATCCACATCAAAAATGATATCTTTGATCTGCTCGACGGACGACTCCAGCTCGTCACCGCTGGCTCCGCCGGTGATTCACTCATCGTCATCGGAGTCAAGGACAACAGCAAAGCTGCCGCTCTGCTCGGCAAACTCGCCGCTCAGCCCGGCTTCCCCGCTGAACAACGCGATCTCGAAGGCTCCACCGTCTACCAGCTGCCGCTGGGGCCCGGTGCGAACGTCGCCTTCACCGTCGCCAACAACCAGCTGCTCGTGGGTATCGGCGAAGGCGGCATCCTTGAAATGGCCGTCCGCAATACATCCGACGTCCGCCCGCTCGCAGACACCCCGCAATTCCAGGCCGTCGCAGCCCACTTCCCCGCCGATGCAAAGATGGTGGCCTATGCTCGATCGTCTGACCAGATCAAAAGCCTCTACGAAATGCTCCGCAGCGGAAACATCGCTGACAGCCTCCCCGGAGCCGGTGAAATCCTCGCCGCCATCGACTTCTCCACGCTCCCGCCATTCGAGAAAATGGAAAAGTACTTCGCTCCGTCTGGCAGCTTTATGGTCGGTGACGAAAACGGTGCAGTAATGAAGAGCTTCTCACTGCCCGTTTCCGAAGAATCCCCCCCCCCC
>JBJTOP010000055.1:0-5384 GCA_046074645.1 Planctomycetaceae bacterium
TGCGAGCAAACGATAATCCGGGCACTGTTGCGCTCCTTCGCTTTGAGTGCGTTACTCAGGATTGAACCCGGGGGAGCGCAACAGATTTCGAATTTCTCCGCCAGATTAAATGCCCAAAATTCGCGCCGTTTCATCAGGCCACCCCCGACCCCTCTCCCCGGTCCGGGGAGAGGGGAGCCAGATTCTCTTTCTGCCAGAAAGTCAACTCCATTGGGCGTGTGGCCGATGTCAATCGGCCGGTCAGGCTTTGGTGCGTTCCTGATGTGGTTCTGGCGGCGTTGGCACGAACTGTTACCGGGGGATTAACATCCCGCGCACGCCTTGTCACGGTGGAGCGGATGCAAAGAACGAGAACAGGTGGCCTTAACACCGTTTCAGCATCCCAGTTTCGCCCTCATGAGATCTTGCGGGCCATATTTTTGAAGGCACCGGCTGTCAGGAACAGCGGAGGAGGGTGCGATCGCATGACTTTCGTCAATCTGCTGTGGTCTCCCTTTTCCGCTGTTCTTTCTGCGGTTACTGTGAGTGCAGCGGCAGGTGTGTTTTGGGAACAGTTTCGCGTTACTCATGCAGTTCGAGTACAGCTTCGACTTCAACGGGGACGTTGTAGGGCAGCGACCCCATACCGACGGCGCTGCGGGCGGCTTTGCCGGCTTCGCCGAAGATTTCCACCATGGTGTTACTGAACCCATTCATCACGGCCGGGTGTCGCTGGAAGTCGGCGGTGGAGTTCACCATACCGAGCACTTTGACGATGCGTTTGACTCGATCGAGTGACCCGAGTGAGGCGCGGATGGTGGCGAGCATACTGAGGGCGACGTCTCGAGCGGCAGCGGCGCCCTGTTCTTCGGTGAGATCTGAGCCGACGCGACCGACGATCATTTTTCCATCCGGTCCCCAGGGCACCTGGCCACTGACCCAGGCGATGCGGTCAACGACGACGACGGGCGTATAGACTCCGCCAGGGGGAGGTGTGGGAGGGAGGGTGATGGCGAGTTCGGCGAGTCGGGCTTCTGGTTTCATGGGTTGGCTTTCTTACTGTGCGCTGCGGAGATCGGGACGGAGTTTTTGAGCATCATGGAGGTAGACGTGTTCGATATCGCGGGGTGGGCGATCTGAGTTGACGTGGAGGAGGATTCGGAGGCAGCGGGGCATGGAGCCGGGGACAGGGATTTCCTGAGCGCAGAGGAGCGGGACGAAGTTCATTCCCATGGCTCGTGCGGCTTCGGCGGGGAAGGCGGAATTGAGATCGGCAGTGGTGGTGAAGACGGCCGAGATGACGTCGTCGAAATCGGCGATCTGGTTACGGCGGAGAATTTCTTCCATGAGTTCGCGTGCGGCGGCCCGGATTTGATCCGGCGTGTCCTGCTGCACAGTGGTGGCCCCGCGAATTCCCCGAACTGCCATTGGCTGCTCCGAAAGCTGCTGTGATCACGGCCACCTGCTTCCTGCAGGTTTGCCGACTGAAGTGAAACGCGGCATTCTGTCGATTTGCGCAAAAGCCGCAAGGCTGCCGCACGCCTGTCGCTGGACTATGGCAAAAAGCCTCGTTCGCGGAGTTCCTGAATGTTATCGGGAGCGCTGGCGAGGATACGTTCGGTGGCGTAGCGGAAGACGGCAAATCCTCCGAGTGAGGTGGGGGCGGAGAGAATGGCGATGCGGTCTTCGTCTTCGGCATCGAGTTGGCGGTTGAGACGTGCGACGGCTTCCTCGACGGTATCGGTGACGATGTTTTCCGGCCCCGACTCATTCACCACTCGCAGATTTGAGAAGGCCGCGGATCGCGCCAGCAGGAACGGCAGCATCTCGCCGTCTTCCAGTTCCTCGAAGAAATTCCGAAATTCCGGCTGGAAGCTGTCGGCGGTGATAATTCGGGCGCGGCTGATGGTGACATTGCCGCGGCGGATTTTGACGAGCTGAGCTTCGGGCGATGATGTGATGAGGTAATAGGGCAGGTCTGAATCCCCGAAGGTAAACAGCCCGCAGGCGACGGCCCGTTCGATTCGCACCGAATTCCAGAGTCTGCGGAGTCGCTGGAATTGGGAGAAGTCGTCGAAGGGTGACATTGGGAAATCCGAAGAGGAGCCAGTGGTGCGCGGGCGGAGTTGTCGTAGTCTTCATCGCCGCGAGTGAAGTGTCAACAGAGTTTGGCTTTGCGCAGGGATCCTGGGGAGACGGAAGGGGATTTGGGGAGCTTTCTGGAGGGAATCCGGCGTGAAGTGAGGGGCCGGCGTGCTCTTTCAGGGAGGGGTTGGCTGAAAGTTCTTTCCCTGCACAGGATTCCTGTCGCTGCGTCTGGTAGAATCATGCCAACTGGATTCCCGTTCACATCCCTGCCTCAGGCAAATTCTGTATGTCCGCGTACCGTGAGCAGCTGGAGCAGTTGCGTCGAGCATTTCCGCAGCCGGTTTCTGATCAGGAGCATGATGCGTGGTTCGTGTTTTCCGTGCTGCGGGCACTGGACCGCGTGGATGCGATGAAATCGCAGCGGCCAATTCTGGGAGAGCCACGTGAGATTGATTTTTCGGCGGCTGTGAATGCCCGCGTGCCGGACGGGATTCAGAGTGTCGAGCAGGTTTCCAGGCAGCTTGTGGATCATCTCAGCGGCATGTTCATCTGGGGGCATCCGCGTTCGCAGATCAACGTGATTCCTCCCCCGTGCATTCCGGGAATTCTCGGAACTCTGCTCCCGGCCATCTACAACCCGAATCTGTGCAGTGAAGAGGGCAGTCGGGGTGCGGCGCTTGCAGAGGCTGAGGTGTTGAGCATGTCGGCGGCACTGATGGGTTATCAGCCGCAGCAGTCGGGTGGTTTGTTCACATTTGGCGGCTCCGGCACTCTGTTATACGCCATTCGAATCGGGCTTGAGAAGGCGGTTCCGGGAAGTCTGCGTGCCGGGCTGCGTGGTGAACCACCGGTGATTGTGTGTTCGGACCAGGCGCACTATGCCGGAAAGACGGCCGCATCCTGGCTGGGGCTGGGGCTGGACAACGTGGTTTCGATCCCATCGACGCCTGCATCTGAAATTCGCACGTGCCTGCTGGAATCTGAACTCCGACGGCTTCTTCGCGAGGGTCGCCGCATCGCGTGCATCATCGCCACGACGGGCACGACGGACGCGTTTGGCCTGGATGCTCTGGATCAGATCCGCGAAATTCGCGATCGACTGGCCGATGAATTTCATCTCGATTACCGCCCTCATCTGCACGCGGATGCTGTGATTGGCTGGGCGTGGAGCGTGTTTCGCGAGTACGACTTCACGGAAAATCCTCTGGAGTTTCCCGACCGCACACTCCGTGCTCTGGCGGGCACCCATCGTCGCATTCGACACCTGCATCTGGCTGACTCCATCGGCGTTGATTACCACAAAACCGGATTCGCTCCGTACATCAGCAGTGCAATCCTTGTGCAGGACGCCGCCGACCTGCGGCTGCTCAGTCGTGACCAGCAGCTGACGCCTTACCTGTTCCAGTCGGGCACATGGAACCCCGGCCGATTCTCGCTGGAAACCAGCCGTTCCGGGTGTGGTCCGATGTCCGCACTGGGAGCGTTGTCACTGCTGGGAGTGCAGGGTTTGCAGTCGCTTCTGGGGCACCTCGTCACCATGGCAGAAACCATGCGATCCCGGCTTTCTGCTCACCCCTGTATCAGTGTCATGAATCCCGACAACTTCGGCCCGGTAACGCTCTTCCGCGTTTACCCTGACCAGATCGATACCTTTGAATTCCCGCGGCGCGAGCAGGCTGAGGCGCGATTGACGGCGAGGCTGCAGGCCATCAACGACTATAACCGCCGAATCTTCCAGCGGGTACAAACTGAGGCGCTGCAGGGCGAGGGCGTGGTGATCTCGATGACCGATCGATTTCGCGAATCCGACGCAGGAGCTCCGATTGTGGCCCTGAAATCCTACATCATGAGTCCGTTTTCAGATGCACAATACGTGCAGGCTGTCGTGGATTCGATCGATCGCGCCCGCGCTGCCGAAGGCCCGGTCATGCTGCCCGATTGATTCTGCCGTCAGCCAGCTCCCAGCTGAACAAGTGCCCGTCCCGCTGCAGCCACTGGTCTGTGACGCACAAGCATCTGCCCGTTGCCGATGGTCAGCACTGAGCGTTCAAGGTGCGGCTGCTCATCGATCAGCATCTGCAGCGGCAGCAGCTCTGACGCATGGGACACAGCATTATCCACAACAAGTACTCCTGGCGTGAAACAACGCTGCAGTTCCGGCCACCAGCTGACATAGCTGCCGCGGCTGCTGTCGAGAAAGATAAAGTCCCAGCAGCCTGATGGACTGTGCCGGAGGAATTCGTGAGCGTCGGTCGTGTGCAGCTGTACCTGATCGAGCACCTGCGCGGCCGTCAGATTGACTCTGGCCTGAGCGTGCTTGTCGGGGCTTTGATCGACGCTGTCAACAGGGATTCCCAGCGGAGCTGCAGCCCGCAGGAGCCAGAGTGTGGAGTAGCCGTTCGACGTCCCCAGCTCAAGGATTTTCCGCGGCCGTTCTTCCTGAATCAGGAGTTCCAGAAAGCGACCAGTGGAGGGTGTGATGTTGCGGCGTCTGCGTGACGGATCGGGTTCCGCCGCGTCAAACTGGTGACCTTCCTGCCAGAGTTTTTGCAGCAGTGCATCAAGCTGGTCATCGGGAATCATCTGCCGGGTATCCGCAGCGGGGGAATGTGATCTGGTACGGCTGTCGGCCGGCAGCATCCTGTCGGGCACGTTTGCTGGAAGGGCGAGTTCGTTGCATCGTTGTTTCAGGAATTTCTGAGTCGATGTTACCTGGCTGCCTGCTGCTGGCGGAACAGCCAGGGGATGAGTCCATCATTGTCATCGTAGCTGGGTGTCCAGGAATTGTGTCCGACGCCGGGGAATTCGATGAAGACCGGATTCCCACCGGCTTCTCGCAGGGCTTTCACGGCGCTGCGACTGCGGTCCACAGGGACTGCTGCGTCCTGGTCTCCGTGTGCGACCCAGACTGGCAGGTGTTTGATGGCGGTGACCTTTGCGGGATCGGCGGCGCCGCAGATGGGGGCTACGGCAGCAAACAGATCGGGCCTGCGAACGGCAAAGTCGAAGGAGCCAAAGCCACCCATGGAGAGTCCTGTGAGGTAGATGCGGCTGGTGTCAATGGATTCCTGCTCCAGCGTGAGCTTGAGCATCTGCTGGACGGCGGCCAGCTGCGGGCTGATTTCTTCCGGCATGACGGGATCTTCTTTGCGGCTCCAGTCAACTTCCATCCATTTGCGGTCGCTGCGGCACTGGGGTGCGAGCACATAGCAGGGGAAGCGGCTGCGCCAGCGGGGCTGAGCCATCTGCGTGGGGAAGTAGAGCAGTTGCAGGGCATTGTCGCTGCCACGTTCACCGGCGCCGTGCAGGAACAGGAC
>JBJTOP010000056.1:0-7780 GCA_046074645.1 Planctomycetaceae bacterium
AATCTGTGGTCCAAATCCGAATCCCTTGTTTTCACCACAGATCACGCAGATTGCACAGATGCGCGACCGAACCTGTGATCTGGAATCTGTTCCAAAACTGACTCATTCATGATTGAAATTTTCGCTGGTCTGGACGCATTCAGCGCGCCTCGCAAGTAGCAAATCCGTGAAATCTGTGAAATCTGTGGTCCAAATCCGAATCCCTTGTTTTCACCACAGATCACGCAGATTGCACAGATGCGCGACCGAACCTGTGATCTGGAATCTGTTCCAAAACGGACTGATTCATGATTGAAATCGTCGCTGGTCCAGACGCATTCAGCGCGCCTCGCAAGCAGCAAATCTGTTGATGGCCCAAAGCGATGAAATTCTGGGGTCCGGGGGTTGGCCCCCAGCATCCCTGCAACCCGTCCCCGTAAGTTCCCAGTCTGCTTTTCGGGATCTCATTATACGCAGAACTCTAAGTCCTGTGTGACCAGTATCTTCAGGATGCCTTCTCCAAAACCGACCTCGGAAAGCAAATCGCTCTGTGAAGGTTACGCGGTGTCGCCCGATGCGGCTCGATTAGTACTGCCCAACGACTTCGCCTCCGTGAATGGTCGCGAGCGCTTCCAGAATCTTTTCATCGACATCGACCGAAATGGCCCGAACGGTGCCGTCCGCCAGGGCAAACTGGACGAATCCTGTGTGAGGCGAGCCGATGCCGTCGGGGCCGTTCAGGTAGGGAGACTGGCTGAAGCCGCGGATGGTTTCCGGACCACCGGCGAACATGGACAGGTTGGGGGTCGTCGAGTCACCGAACATCAGCGTGTTGGAAGAGCCGTCTGTGATGTCGCGGAAAGACACTTTGCGATCGTAACCGAAGATTCCGGCTTTCGGATCGGCCAGCGGCAGTGTGGCGGCATTCGCGCCGAGGCCTGCAATCCCAACATAATCCCCCGAAGATGCTGTTCGGCGAAGTCCGGTCTGACTGGCATTCTGGAATCCAGGGACGACAGTCTGGCTGAGGATGCTGTTGGCAGGAGCGTCCCAGGGCTGATCTGGGTCCGTGGACTTCTGGAGGCTTTCCTGTTCCAGATAGGGCAGGAGGGAGAAGGCCCAGCTGAGGCGTTGTTCCGGTTTGAGCTTAGGATTGGCGACGGTTCCTGTGGGGAAGTGATTATGAACGTCAAAGTGTAAATGAGCGGCCAGCGCCAGCATCTTGAGGTTATTCATTGACTGGGTTCTGCGAGCGGCTTCGCGGGCCTGCTGAACGGCCGGAAGTATCAGCGCGATGGCAACAGGCAGAGTGAATGTGGCGTTCACATTGCCCACAGGTGTGGACGGTACGGACTGTCTGGTGGTCCAGATGTGACCATCAGGCGTCAGGGTGGTTACTGTGACGTTTGGGAAGAGATGTTCCGTGACCATTTCGGGCGCGGGCAGATCTTCGATGGCAAACGGCAATTCAACGGGGCCATCGAAAATCGGCAAACCCTGGCTTTGCAGGGCCATCAGAGCGGTGGGTGCGATCTGCAGCGTGCCGGCGTAGAATGGCGCCGGGTCAGAAATCGTAATTGCAGACCACGTCCCTGGAAGCTCGCCGATCGCTTCTTCCACCAGCGGTGCCGGTTTCCATGCAGCAAGCTTTCCGGCTTCACGCTGAGCGAACGATTGGGCGGCAGCGGGTGTCAGGGAGGCCACAAACCATTTCTGTGTCACCAGAAGCGTGGGGACGACAGGCACGCCGATCGGAATCGCGTCGGCTGGGAGTTGCAGTGAGTAAAAGTCGTTTCCGTCGCGAGTGGTTTTCTTGATGGAGCCTCCGTTGGCTTCGAGTGCCGGCTGGGCCAGCTGGAGCAGTCGCTGCAGCAGTTGATCCACCGCCGCGCGATCGCGGATGCTGATGGCGGCTGCCGGAGCCACCACACCTGGGATGGGAAGTGGTGCGGTGTCGTACCAGCCGCACCAGATATCGCCGAATCCGGCAAATGCGGTCTGCAGATCAGCTCCGAGAAATTCGGAGGCAGACGCGAGGTCCTGCTGCATTTCCTCCGCGGCGTTCGGATCAAAGTCCCTGAAGAACTGGTCCAGCAGCCGGATTCCTGAGCCGAGGACTTTAGAGAGATCGAACACTCCGGCAGTCAGATCCCGAGCATCTTTGGGGAGCGGCGGAAGTTCTGCAAGTGCGAGTGGACGCTGGTTGAGCCACAGCGAGAGCAGGCTGTCGTCAGAGATCTTTCCATTCAGGCTGAGACGGTTCCATGTTTCCGTGTTGCTGATGCCTGCCTGCAGTGTGACGTCCTTCAGGCCATCGATGCCGATCATTCGGAAGAAGTCTGCCGGCGTGACTTCGCGACCCGAAGGAGCAGCTGGCAGCGGGACGTTGGCATATTTCTGCAGCAGCCAGCCAACATCCAGCCAGCCAAGCTCGGTCACTGTGAACTGGTCTGCATTTCGCAGCTGCTTCCAGCTGGTGTGACCGCTGATGTCCGGAGCTTTGCCGTCGAGCGTCTCGGCAACTCGTTCAGCAGCGGCAATCCCGGCACACAACACAAAGTGACCCCCCTCTGACCACCAGCTGAGTTCCGGTGTGCCAGATGGTAACGGTGCCGGGAAGAAGATTGTGGACAGAGTTCGCGTTCCCAGCTGACGGTCTTCAACCTGCACACCCTGTGCAGCGAAGAATCTGCGAACCATACCATCGACGAGCGGCAGGAACTTTTCTGCGTTGTGAAGAACAGTCACGGCGAACGGGCTGTCCGGGATTGGAAGCACAGTTCCGGGGCCGCGGATGGCCAGTGCGGCGGAAACTCCGTGAACGCGGATATGATCGACCAGCTGGCGAATTACCACGCCGTTCTGTTCGCCAGTTGTTTCGATGAACATTTGCAGAAGATCGAGGATGCGGGCGAGGTATTGAGTGTCTTCGAGTGCCTTCCAGGAGGCGGTGAGCTTCACTGCTGGCTGATGGGCATCACTGCCGTCCATGGTCCATGCGGCCACAGCGTCTGCCGGAAGGAATTTATAAGGCTGCGTTGCAGGCGTCCGATTTGAGCGAACAGGCGTTTCGTCAGCGCCGGAGCGCCACGAGAGCACAAGGGAAGCCAGACCGATAGCCAGTGCCACAAGTGCGTGCCGCATAGCAGTTCACATTCCCCGATGGAATACAGGTGTCTGAAGTGTGTTCTCCACGGTAAACGTTAACGGGTGGGAGGGAAAAAACAAGCAGAAATCGAGCCATCGATGTCTGCGCCGGGGGTTTTGTCTGTTGGCTTCCAGCCAGCTTGACACCGACCTATCATGCCAGCGTGTGCAACGTACATTTCCCAGCGGCCATTGAAGTCCACGCAAATGACTGCCATACTGACCGGTGAATTTCTGGGTACTGCCGTTCTGATCCTTTTGGGAGGCGGAGTCTGCGCCGCCACCAGCCTCGAACGCTCCTTCGCACGGAACGCCGGCTGGATCGTCGTCAGCGCTGGCTGGGCCTGCGCAGTGATCTGCGGCATCTTTGTTGCCATGGCCTGCGGTGCTCCAGGAGCACTGAACCCCATCGGACCCGTGCTCGACCTCGTCAATGGCTCACGCCCGGCACTCGAGGCACTCGCCATGATCCTTGCCGAAACAGCCGGCGCCTTCTGCGGTGCCACTCTGGTCTGGCTTGCATGGCTGCCTCACTGGGCTGCCACGACCGACAGCAAAACAAAGCTCGGCGTGTTCTGCACTTCCCCCGCAATACCCAGTCCGGCCGCCAATCTGCTGAGTGAAGCGATTGGCACCTTCGCGCTGGTGCTCATTACGTCAGGCATCAGCAGGTCGTCACCGGGAATCGCTGCCGCTCCGCTCATCGGCCTCGTCGTCTGGGCGATTGGTCTGAGCCTTGGTGGAGCAACCGGCTACGCGATCAATCCTGCCCGCGACTTTGGCCCGCGTCTGGCTCATGCTCTGCTTCCAATCGCCGGCAAAGGTGACTCCAACTGGTCTTACGCGTGGATTCCGATTGCCGGCCCAATCCTTGGCGCAATCACAGCATCGCTGCTGGTCAGCGCAGTAATGCAACCGGTCGCGACCTGACCACTGCTGACAGGCAGGTGGCTGTCGACTGAGATGTCGGCCAACTGGCGCGACTTCGGTTGAACACCCCCTGCGTCGACGGTTTTTGCTGGTTGACCCGAATGACTGCCTGACAGCTTTGAGACGTTCACGAAGCGAGGCGACATCGCTCTGGTCGCTCTGTTTGTCTGACTGTGCCTTCTTTGCAATTTCAGCGTCGGCTCGATCGAGCCGTTCGTTTGCAGCATCGAAGTTCTTTGCCGCAGCGTATGCTTCGGCAGCCTGAATCATTACCCCCGGGGCGCCGTCCCAACTCCACGGCCAGCGAATATCAACCTCACCGTCGCGCTGGCGTTCAGGAACGGAAAGGACTTCATCCCAGAGTTCCGCGGCGCGTGCGGAATGCCCCGCTGCAAGTTCGCAGCGTGCGAGGTATGCATTGGCAGTGAGATATTCGAATGTGTCGGGTTCTGTCGCCTCTCGAAATGTGTCCCACGCTTTGATTGCCGCATCGGAACCAGGATTATCTTCCCAGAGCATCATCCCCTTCATTTCCAGTGCGTCGAGCAAAGCTCTGCTGCCGGCCGGGCTGGCGGAGATCCATTGATCAACTGCCGTATAAGCGTCTGCTTTTCGGCCGGCATGGTAGGCGAGAATTTTTACTTTCTGTTCCCAGAGGCGTCGGGATGTTCGCTCATCCTGCTGTGCAGTCGACAGCATCGCGTCAATTTGCGAGATCGCCTGCTCGTGTCGTCTGAGCGCTACCAGGAAGTCAATCAATGTATGCTCGAGTCTCAGCCTGCTGTCACTGGAGGATTCGCTGTCCAGCTTTCGCGTCAGTAACTCAAGACCCTCCTCGAACCTGGATGATCTGCGCAACTCTGCGATCGTATTCCAGAAACGATTGCTCCGCTGCCATTCATTGCGTGCGTCGCTGCGTTTGCGGTAATACTGGTGGATTTCGGAGATCTCCTTACTGTTTGTCGAAGTCGTCATGATTGAGACGATTTCGTTCGCGTAGAACGCCAGTAACGGGTCATCCTGCCGCTCTTCGATCGTAGTGAGCTGTTCAGTGACAGCGGCGAGTCCGGCGTGTAACTGTTGTACCCGTTCCACGTTATCAGCCGATTGTGCAAGTGCGAAGTGCTTGTCTCGCAGCTCCTTCTGTGTGATTGCCTGTTCGACGCGAGTTATGAAATCAGCTGGTTTGCAGTCAGGGTATTGCGCAATGAAGAACGGCTGCCCGTTCGAATCCATGAACACCATGGTTGGAAAACCGTGCACGAGGTAACGCTTCGCCCAATTTCGGAATCGCGCCTCACGAAGCTTCTCTGCGCCTGAGTCCCCGAAAGTGAAATCAAGTTCGACCGGTACACAGCGCTGCTGCAGACGAGACACAAATTCGGCGTCGTGAAACAAAAGCTGGTCGAGCATTTCACACGGCTGGCACCAACCTCGTCCGGTAAACAGAACAAATACATCGCGACCTGATTCGGCCGCCACCATACGTGCTTCATCAATATCGCGCAGCCACGCGACCTTTGTGTCTGCGATTTGCGCGGATGCCGCAGTAGTCAGGGTGGATGCACAGATCAATAAAGTGAAAAACAGGTTTTTGTGCATCTGGCTGATTCCGAGTTGAACAAATATGTCGCAGAGACTGGTCAGGCATCGAGCGTTAATGAACCCTCCGCTGGCTGCGAAAATTTCAGGTATGATACTGCACTGGTATGAGCATCCACAACTGCTCTGTACGTCTGACGAACAGAGCTGTCACGTGCAAATTCTGGTAATTAGTTGGACAGCGCCAGGTTGAATGATTCAGTAAGCATTCCTGGGTGGAACAGATTTGATCTGTTCAGGATCAATCCCAAGTTCTGCCAATTGTTTCCGTCGAGTCTTCCGGTGCGAGTTACAGGCCTGAGCGTTACGGGCGGCATAGTATGCCTGGCGATTGCATTCTGCACGATAGATTCTCCGGCGAATGCGAGGCGACATGTGGGAACATCGGACATGGACGGCGGCTGCTCTTCGAACCTGCTCCATTGTCAGCAGTTCGCCACTCAGCACATCTTCGGCTGGCGAAAGCTGCTGACGAATGCGGGCACAGAATAGCTGGCTCAAAATGCTCATGAACAGATGGCGATGAATACAGCGATAACCGCGGCACTCAAAATGATCAAAACCGAATTCCTCTTTCGCCTCACGGAAACAGTCTACAATCGGCCAGCGTTCGAAGGCCACGTGAAGTAACTTTCGCAGCGTCCATCCGTGGCGTCCCGGTACGCGATTGGACAGAAAGAATTTGGTTTCGCTGGTGAGGACGTTTCGAGCGACAATCAATGTACACTGGTTGCTGACGAGATCGTCAGTGTGTGTCTTCCGCCAGCACCGAGCCCACTGAATTTCCCAAATGTCGCTGCCTCGCTGACTATGCTTGATGACGTACTTTTGCGGGTATTGTCCGCGGAAGGCGGGTGAGTGTGTCGCCAGGTTCCGGACCTCGCTGGGTGATCGCTGCCCCAATCCCAATCGGGGATATTTTGTCGCACTACCATGTTCATCGGAGGGGCGTTTTTGCAGGACTTCAGGCTTTTCCATCCACACGCGGGCGTTCGGCGGGACTTCGACGACGAATGCTTCACTGCGTTTGTCCAAACCGTCAAGAAAGTCGGTGTTCCGTCCGTACGCTTCGTCTGCTGTCCATGCCAGCACTCGAATTCCATTGGCCTTCGCGCGGTCAATCAGATCCAGCGCGATCTGTGGCTTGGTTTGAAATTCCACCTCGTCGGGCACGTATGTTTTTTCAACGCGCGGGATCACTGGCCCAATCTTCAGGAAGATACAGGCGTGCATCGAGGAGGCAACTCAGTGTCGGAGTCGAATACCCCAAAGCCACGTTGTTGATGCAGTTTTCGATCTTACCACGATTACCGTTATACTGCCGTTTGACACCAGCAGTTTCGCGACCACTTTTCGTCGTTCCAGTCTCATCGATAATTCCAATGGCGACTGGGCTGGCGTGTTCGGTCGCGACAATCTGCTGACACCGGTCTCGAAGCAACTGCTCATCCCAAACCATTGACTCAAGGAAACGCTGCAGCGTCCTCGGCGGCACGTTCTGTTGCAGCGCGATGGCTTCCGCATTTTTTCGCTGGACGTCAGACAGAAGACCGTTTACGAAGGTACGCAGCAACCTCCGACCAGCAGGGCGTGCAAAACAATCTGAGAATTTGTCGAGGAACTGCGAGAGCAATTTGCCGAGTTTTTCGATATCATTTGGAGTCATGGGGCGACCTTCCGTGGTTTCTTTGTGAAACGTTTTTGTCACACGGAAGGTCGTCTCTTTTTGCCACTCAAGTCAATACCAAACAAGTCCTTGCCAAATAACGACTTGCGACTATGCGATCTGCCGAAGGTGGCGCTGTCCAATTAGGCATCCGAGAGACAGCTGGCTTGTGAAGTGTCTTCTTTATTCCTATCGAATGCTCGGTGATTGGTCCGGACAAGCTTTCCTTTCAAATAACGGTGTTGTCGACAACAGACTTCCTGTAGGGCTTCATTTGTGCCACTCATAATCCTTCGCGAACAGCTTGGAAACCAGCTCTTTCAGTGGGCTTCAGGATTTGCGTTGTCGCAGAGGCATCAGTCGGTTCTGAGAATTTTCACAGCCAACTATGGGAGAACTGGCAGCTTTCTCACGCTGCGTAATTTCCCTGTGACAGCAAGATTTCTGTCTCCCTTG
>JBJTOP010000057.1:0-39918 GCA_046074645.1 Planctomycetaceae bacterium
CGGATGGATACCGACCAATGCACGGTGCAATCGGCTTGCGCTGACATGTCTTGCTCAGAGTCTTGTCTTATTGACATGTGCCCCGACACACCACTTCCAACACAAATTGATGGCGGTGTATCAATATGCATTGCATTGCGTGACATGTTTCAAAAATCCATTGATATTCGCACTATTCGCGTTTCCATTACCAATTTACAGGATGAAAAAAAGCGAGGAAAACAAATCAGCAGGAGCCCCACGCAACGGGCGTCAATCGCATTTCAACAAGTCTGAATCTTCCTATGGCAGGGATTGCATCGGTCAATCCGGACTCGCTGACGATTCCGCCTTTGATGTCTCGACGTTCCGTGACCATCAGCTGAATGGAATGCAGTTCCGTGACCTGAGGGCATTCGGGATTCGGGTCGTCACCGCTCCGCACTCACCCCCCGGCCCTGCGAAGTTCCGGACGGAATTTCAAGACGTCTGCCCGCTGTTCGATCAATCCCCCCACGGCCAGCAGCGTCGCCTCGTCATACAGCCCGGCTGTCAGCGTGCAGCACTCCGGGCGCGTTTGTGGTGGCTTGTCCTGCATCAGCACCGGCAACGCCAGGCAGGGGTGGCCGGTAAGGTTGGTGATGCCAAGGTCGTCACCTCCCACATAGATGTCCACCTTCCGGAAGACCTCAGCCATCGCCCGCATCAGCCGAAATCGCACGCGAGCTGCATGCAGATAATCCACCGCGGACATGAAACGCGCTTTGCGAAAAATCGCCGGCCACACATTGAGCCCCTCCGTGATGTTCTGATTGGTCCATTCCCGGAAAATACAGGCCGCCTCCACATCCAGCATGCTGGCCACCGACCATTCCGGCAGATCCCGCGGCAGCTGCACGTCGACAATCTGAGCCCCCAGCGATTTCAGGTGCGACAAAGCCGCCTCGTCGGGGGCCGCGAGCGGCTTATCGGCAACCCGCCCCACACGCAGCTGCGACAGATCCGCCTGCATCGGCCAGGCAAACCAGCGGTCCACACTGCACGGATCCGCTGCGTCCGCTCCATGGCTGGCCGCCAGCACAATCCCACAGTCATCACAACTGCGGGCCAGGGGTCCCAGCTTGTCCATGCTCCACGTCAGCGCCATGCAGCCGGCACGGGAAATTCGGCCGAAGGTCGGCCTGAGCCCCGTTGTGCCACAGCGACGCGCCGGCGATATGATACTCCCCAGCGTCTCACTCCCGATCGCAAACGGGACCAGCCCCGCCGCAACCGCCGATGCAGACCCCGCCGACGAACCGCTGGAACCCTGCTCGATGTTCCAGGGGTTGCGAGTCTGGCCGAGATACCACTGGTCGCCCATCGCCAGAGCTCCGGTGGAAAGCTTGGCCACCAGCACCGCGCCGGCAGACTCCAGTCGCGCAGCGACTGCCGCCGTTTCCCGAGACTGCCGCTCGCGAAACTGCGGCACGCCCCACGTCGTCGCGTAACCGGTCACCGACAACAGATCCTTGGCCCCCCAGGGAATCCCATGCAGCAATCCCCGGTCTGTGCCCTCAGATAATTCGCGATCCGCGGTGCGCGCCTGAGCCAGTGCGAGGTCCTCCGTGAGCGTGACGACGCAGTTGAGCTGCTGGTCGTCACGCATCAGGCGGTCCAGACAATGCCGCGTGAGCTGTTCGGACGTGATCTCACCGGCCCGCAGCATTCCCGCCAGCCTGCGAATCGGCAGCCACGAAAGTTCATCCCCCGCACCCCCTCTCGCCGCAACCGCTCCCGCTTCAACTCCCGCTCCCGCACCGCCTCCAGAAACACCCGCGCCGCCACCCGCCGCTGCACCCGCAGACTCCACCTTCACCACCGCCGCCGGCGTCAGCCAGCGACGCGGTGCCGCGGACTGCTCACGAATCCCCGGATCAGCGGCTTCCGGATCAAATCGGAGCGCCGGCAGGTCCCCGAAGTCACACGAAACGGCCCGCAGTTTCTGCAGGTGGTTCTGCAGACTCGGGAGTGATCCCACCAGCTTTTGCCGCTCCTCCGGCGATAATTCCATTCCCGCAATCCACTCCGCGGAGGCAATGCCTTCTGACGTGAGTGCCCCTGCCTTCGCGGCTTCATCCGCAAGTGCCCTCTGAAAAACGCCCGTCCCCACACCCGCTGCTGAAATCACTTTCAACAACTCACGACGACTGGAAAATCCCTGCCGGTTCATCCCGCTATTCCTTTGCCGCCGCAGGCGGCCACTGGTCCACATCCGAAACCGTAAAGTAAATTCCCGCCAGCGCCAGCAACGCTCCCGCCAGTGCTCGCAGTGTGATCGATGTCCCCAGAAACAGTCGCATCAGCGGAATCACGAACAGCGGCGTGGTGTTCGTCAGCGTTATCGCAATCGCCAGCAGACTTTCCCGATACGCCACCTGGCTCATCCAGATCCCCAGCCACGGACCACAGATCACTGCTGGGGCGTAGGTCCGAAGTGTTGCCGGAGCAAACGCAGACCGCGCTGTCGCTGACAGCTGTCCGGAAATCAATAGCGGTACCAGTGATAACACGGCAGCAGAACAGACACGGATCACTGTCGCCTCCAGCGCATCACAGCCGCTGCTGCCGGCCGCCACTGCACCCGCCGTCGCCACATGACTGAATGCCGCACCCGCCGCGTTGCAGACCGCACCACCCAGACCAAACAACACTCCCCACGTCATGCTCCCAGGAAAATGCCCCGCGGCATCCGCCCGCGTGCCGCTGTCCGACACCACAATCAATATCCCCGTGAAAGTCACCAGCACTCCCCAGAAGACCGACAGACTTAAAGGTTCCCCCAGCACCAGCCAGCCAATCGCTGTGCCAAACAACGGTGCTGTCGTGGAAACAATCAACGCCCGACGCGGACCCAGAATCTGCAGACTGCGGAAATACAGCGTGTCACCAATCAGAATTCCCGTGATGCTGCTGAACACCAGATAAATCACCGTCCGCAGGTCCGCACGAAACAATGGGGCTCCCGACAACCCGACCACCAGACTCAAGTGCGCCAGCAGCAACCCGGATGCCAGCAGATTCTTACCGAAATTGAGCTGCCAGGCCGTCAGACGGACCCGCGAATAAAATAAACTGGAAGTCGCCCACAACGCAGCGGCTGCAAGCGCGGCAATCTCACCCATGGATGTCGTGTCTTGTCAGGCAGAAGGTTCACACTGAATCCGGCACTCCAGAAAATACGGTTCACCCGCATTCTCCCCTGCCCCCCTTGTCCCTGGCAAGCGAAGCACCGATAAATCGCAGCCTCCGGATTGCACCCGACATCCGGGACTGAGATATTAATACCCCATGTCAAGCAAAATCCCCCCCCAAAACGCAGAAACCCGCCCCAACACCCCGCCCGCCAAACGCAGCGGGCGCGAATCCGTCGCCGCCAGAAAAGCTCGTACCTCGCAAATTGTTCAGGAACTCGCCCGCCTCTTCCCCACCGCCGACTGCGCCCTCCACCACAACTCCCCCTTCCAACTCCTCACCGCCACTATCCTCTCCGCACAGTGCACCGACGAACGCGTCAATCAGGCCACCCCGGAACTCTTCAGACGCTTCCCCAACGCCCACGCACTCGCCCTCGCCAGCCAGCCCGACGTCGAAGCCATCGTCAAACCACTCGGCTTCTTCCGCGCCAAAGCCAAAAATCTCCGCGGAATGGCGTCCGCCCTCGTCGAACGACACGGCGGCGAAGTCCCCCCCTCACTCGATCTCCTCGTCCAGCTCCCCGGCGTCGGTCGCAAAACCGCCAGCGTCGTCCTCGGGACCTGGTTCCAGATCCCCTCCGGTGTCGTCGTCGACACCCACGTCTCCCGACTCACCAACCTCCTCGGACTCGTCAAATCCACCAATCCGGAAATCATCGAAAGAGAACTCATGCAACTCCTGCCACAGGAAGAATGGATCATGTTCTCACACCGACTCATCCACCATGGCCGAAAAACCTGTGTCGCACGCCGACCAAACTGCACCGCCTGCCAACTCCTGCCACTCTGCCGACGAACCGGACTTCCACCGCTGAAATGATCGCATGTTCAGTATGCTTTCCTCTATTCCCGCGGCTTCTCTGGACTTTCTGCCCGCTAACCCCCACAATACACCCTCACGCTCAGTCGAAGTTTGCCGTTTCCTTCCAGCAAGCAACACACTGGGCAGCTTGGCAAAGACAGGATGAAAAGCAGAGACGACGTTTTGGCGCTGTTGCGGACCCAATCCCCGCTCATCGCCCCCTCCATGCTCAAATGCGATTTCGGCAATCTCCACCGCGAGGTCGAGCAACTGGAGTCTGCCGGTGCTGCATTGCTGCATCTGGACGTCATGGACGGACATTTTGTGCCAAATCTGTCGTACGGCCCGATGGTCATCGAACGCCTGCGAAGCCTCACCCAAACCGTCTTTGATGCCCACCTGATGATCTCAGATCCGGCACGTTACCTGGAAGCGTACCTGCACAGTGGCTGCCAGGCCATCACCTTTCACATCGAAGCGGTACCGCAGCCACTCCCGTTACTCACAGAGATCCGCCGTCGGGATCGTGTAGCGGGCGTGGCGATCAACCCGGAAACGCCGTTTTCCTCGGTCGAGCCGTTTCTGTCCGCGATGGACCTGCTGCTGGTCATGAGTGTTCGTCCGGGCTTTGGCGGACAGAAATTCATTCCTGATGCGCTCACAAAAATTACTGCAGCCCGCCAATCCGCGGGTCGCGATTTGTTGATTTCCGTGGATGGCGGAATTGGTCGGTCGACGATTGCAGCCTGTTCGGAAGCGGGTTGTGACGTGTTTGTGGCCGGCAGTTCCATTTTCGATGAACCGTGCTACTCGGCGGCAATGGCCGAGCTGCGTCAGCTGGCGATGGAGCGGCGAGCTGTTCGCTGAGGGATTTCATGGCTATGTCCACAATTGTGCTGAGCCGAGCCGGGTCAACGGACTACGACACCGAGCACCGTCTTCTGGGAACACTGGACGTGCCGCTCAACGACCGTGGCCGGGCGGATGTCCTGAAAATTGTGGACGAACTGCAGCGACGAGGATTGCGTCCGGAACTGCTGCTCTCATCCCCGGCCAATCCAGCCAGCGGAACAGCCCTTGCCGTTGCCACAGCACTGGGCGGCGTGAAAGTGCGGGAACTGGAGGAACTGCAGAACGTCAATCAGGGGCTCTGGCAGGGATTGCCGGAATCCGAAGTGCGCCGCCGATTCCCCAGATTTTTTCGGAGTGGAAAAGAGGATCCGACGGCGATTTGTCCGCCCGAAGGTGAGACACTCTCGGATGCATGCCAGCGTCTTGAGGACGTTTTGTGCAAAGCCATTCGTCGCCATCGGGTCCTGGCCATTGTCGCCCCGGAACCGCTGGCCACTGTGATTCGCTGCACCCTGCAGCATCGCAGGCCACGGGTGACGGATTGTCTGTGCGGTGAAGAGTCCGGTGAATTGCTGCAGGTTCTGGAAACCACCTGTTTTGAAGCCTCCGGTTTTGCCGACGCCGGCGCAGCAGCGTTTGGTGACGAACCGGCTTCCGTGCATGAAAGTTCCAATCGATGAGCGCCCTTGAAAATCAGGAAACCGTCAACGCTCCACCAGGCAAACGCCCCAAACGCGGCGTGCCCGCCGGACTCTGGCTCCGCTGTGACTCCTGCGGCGGAACCGTGTTTCGCAAACAGGTCGAACAAAACCTCAATATCTGCCCCGAATGCGATCATCACTTCCTCGTCCCCACCGCCATGCGCCTCCGCCAACTCCTCGACCCCGACAGCTTCGAAGAGTGGTACGCCAACATGACCTCCGGCGACCCGCTCGGCTTTGCCGACCGTCGCAGCTACCCGGACCGAGTCCGTGACGAACAGACCCGGACCGGCCTCAGGGATGCCTGCACCGTCGGCCGAGGCTACCTGCGAGGGCGACCGCTGGTGTTCGGCATCACCGACCCCGCCTTCATTATGGGCAGCATGGGCTCAGTCGTCGGCGAAAAACTCACACGCGCCGTCGAACGCGCCACCGAACTGCATCTGCCACTCGTTATCGTCAGCGGCTCCGGTGGCGGTGCCCGCATGCACGAAGGTATCGTGTCGCTGATGCAGATGGGCAAAGTCTCCGCCGCGCTCGCCCGCTTCCGCCAAGCCCGCGGACTCTTCATCTCAGTGCTCACCAATCCCACGATGGGTGGAGTGGCCGCCAGCTTCGCATCCCTCGGAGACATCATCGTCGCCGAACCCAAAGCCATGATCGGTTTCGCCGGCCCCCGCGTCGTCGAAGCAACCTGCCGCATGAAACTCCCCGAAGGCTTCCAAAGCAGCGAATTCCTCCTCAAACACGGCTTCGTGGATCGCATCGTTCCCCGCTCTGATCTGCGTTCAGAACTGGCCCGCCTCATCGACTACGGCAGTCGCTGATCCGGCACAGGACAACTCCAATGGCCCACTTCAACTGTCCGGAATGTGGCGCTGTACTGGAATACCCGGAACACGGCGCCGGAAGCATCGTCCGCTGCCGCACCTGCAGACAACTCGTCCTCCTCACACGTCCCGCAACACCAACACCCGCTCCCTCCGTTCCGCTAACCGCCGACCCCGCCGCCGAGAAACAAACCGAGCCAGAAGCCCAGACCGAACCCCAGGCCTCCCAAACCTCCGAAACCTCCACAGCACCTCCCGCCCCGCTCAGCCCGCTCGCACAAGCTCACGATCTGATGCAGTCCTGTCGCTTCGCCGAAGCCGCTGACCTGCTCGCCGCCACGCCACGCGAACGAAAACAGCCACAACTCACCAGCCTGCTGATGCACGTCCAGTACCTCCGGGGGCTCCGCGAGGCGGCCCACGAAAGTCTCCAGCGACCCGGGGACGCCACGGCCGATGTGGAACGCTATCTGAAAGCTCTGCAGTCCGAAAACCTCCGCGATTCAGAACTCGAACTGCAGATTCACCGCATCAGGCAGGCCACAAATCCCCGCGGACGCGAACTGATGCTGCTCCTGGCCCTCGCCGCAGCACTCGCACTGCTGGCAGCCATCTGGCAGGCATTTTTTGGTGAACCTGTAACGTCACACCCATCACAGCCCGAAGCGACTCAGCCGGAAAACGCCACCGCCCCCCGGACCGCCCACGATCGCTTTGCCAACGCACTCAATGCCCTTCGCGCAGGCCATCGCAGCGAAGCCGCCGCCAGCTGGGCCTCAGCCCTCGCAGTCTCCAGAGGCGACGAATCCGCCGACTGTCTCGAAAACTTCCTGCAACAGGAAAAATCCCGTCTCGCCAGCCTGTCACCCGCAGAACAAAAGGCTGCCATCGACCAGCTGCAACAGCTCGATCAGCTGGCCAGTTCCGGCAGCGGCACCCTCCGTGTGCGACTCGTCCGCTGCGAACTCCTGCAAATGGCCGCCGATCTGCTGATCGCCAACGACGACCCCGGAAACGCCCTCGAACTCCTGCAAACCGCCGCCAGACTGGCCCCCGCTTCACCCCGCACGGGACTATTGGCCGGCAAAGCCATCGCCCGCATGATCAGGCTCGGGGCCACCGGTGATCCCCGCTTTCCCTCCGAAATTGTGATTCCTGTCATCGATCGCGCCGAGACCGCAGGACTGCCCGCAGCAGATGTCGACAAACTGCGCGACCTGTTTGCCGACTCACAGCGCCAAACCCTCGACGCGTTCCTGCAGACCCCGCAACAGACACCACTCCCAACCGCCCTCGATGCCTTCCAGCGATTGAAACTTGAAGGAGATCTGCCGCGGGGATTCACGAACGCGGCCGCATTCTCCGCTGCTTTCGACGCCGCAATGGCCGCCCGCATCCGCGGTGACCTCGAAGCCGGGCGTCTCGCTGACGCCCTGCTGGCACTCCAGCGGCTCCGGAAAATTCACGGAACCCTGCCCGAAAGAGTCCTCAACTCACTGCGGATGTGTCCGCGATCACAACTGCTGCAGCTCCCGGAACTGCTGCGGAACAGCCTGCTGGTGCGCACCAGCACCCTCGGGCAGCGGTTTCAGCTGATTGAACCCGGGCAGTTCACAGACGGTACAGATGCCGCCCGGACCACGGTCACACTCCGCCACTGGTACTACCTCGCCGAAACCGAACTCACCCGCGGCCAGTACAAAGCCGTCACCGGCACGCTCCCGGATGCCCCCCAGTCCGGCGACTCCGAAACATCAGCACTCTCCGACGCCTGCCCGATCCTGCTCACCTGGGATCAGGCCCTCGACTTCTGCCGTTCGCTCAGTGACCGCCCTGAAGAGCAGCAGCGGGGCCAGACGTATCGCCTGGCGACCGAAGCGGAGTGGGAATTTGCGTGCCGGGCAGGCAGCAGCGGGCCCTGGTGCTTCGGCCAGCAGCCCGAACGGCTGCCACTCCACGCATGGTATCAGCAGAACAGCGGCGGAACGCTTCAGGAAGTTGCCAGGCTGCAGGCCAGTCCCTGGGGACTCTTCGATCAGCACGGAAATGCTGAAGAATGGGTGCTGGACTGGTTTGCCCCGCTGCCACCGGGCCCCCGAATGGATCCGCAGGGACCCGAATCGGGAACGCTTCGCGTGGTTCGGGGCGGCAGCTGGGTGTCCGAGCCATCCGCGGTGTCGGTGCAGGCCCGTCGTGGCCTCGACCCCGCGACGGGGCAATCCGGGGTTCGGCTGGTTCAGGAACTCACCGCCACTCAGCCGCTGCGGCCTGACCTCAGGCCCTGACGCGGCAGGACCGCAACCAAAAGGTACGACGCACTTCCAGTCCGTCCTGCAAAGTTGCGCTCACGGCGCGCTGAAGTTACGAAGCAGGAGTCTGAGGTCCCGATTTTCATCGGAAATCAGGCGGAAGCTGCCGCAGATTTTCCGGGAAGCACAGGTTTGGCAGGATCACACGACGGGTGTGGGGAGTGACCGAATTTTTCCGGCTGACAGTCATCGAACCCGTGTTGCTGGTGATTTCAGTGGCAGTTACAAACGGCCGGTCACTGCAGGTGCCACATGCGCCGGGATTCCCGGTCGCCCCATTCCGGTACCCGCAGGGCTTACTCAAAGTGGCTTTGAGTCACGATCCTGGTTTGAGGAACGTCATGAAGATCGTTCGGAACCCTCGACGCTGGCTGAAGAATCTCTTCCGCACTGCTGCGACCCTGTCTCTGGCAGCCATGCTGCAGCCTGTGTTTGCGCAGGAAGGAGTGGTTGCGGAGCCGGCACCAACCGGTTCAGCGACTCAGGCATTCGGCTTCAATCGCGACGGCTTCGGCGTGCAGATTCGCGGCGGTCACACCGCCGGCGACACCGTCGGACGCGTCGATTCGATCACGCACCTGGGCCTGATGCCGCATTTCAACTTCGGCAACAGCCTGATCTTCGGCGACAGCCGCCTGTTCCGCGGGAATGAAGGTGGCATGGGCTGGTCGTTCGGCAGCGGCTATCGCTACTACCTCGAAGACTGGGATGTGGTCGTTGGCGGAAACGGCTATTTCGACCGCGATGACCTCAGCGGAGCCTACCTGCAACAGTGGAGTACCGGTGCAGAAGTGCTTGCACAGGGCTGGGAAGCTCGCGGAAACTACTATGACACCTTTGGCGACACATTCTCCCTCACCGGCCAGTCCGTCCGCCCCGGAAGTGCCGCGTTTCAGGGCAACAACCTCACGTTCACTCGCGTGGACGCCTTCACGGAAGGACTGAGCGGTTTTGATTCGGAATTTGGTGTGCTGCTGCCAGGGAACTTCTCTGAACGAATTGATCTGCGGGCATTCGGCGGCGGCTACTATTACGAGGGCACCAACCTGCCTGGCTTCTCAGGCTGGTCGGCCCGACTCCAGGCAGACATCGGACGTTTTCTTGAACTCGGACTGAAGCTCACCGACGACGAACACTACCGCACCACACTGTCCTTCTCGGCCGTGCTGCACGCCGGCGGGTTCCGCAGCGAAGAACATCTGAAGCGATCCGCCATTCAGCGCTTCCGTGAACCCGTCCGACGCAACATGAATGTGGTGGCCCTGCAGACCAGTCTGGACGCCCCCGGACAGGTCGCTGTCAATCCTGCGACCGGACTGCCACTGACGATCGCCCACGTCAACAGCAATGACGCCGCCGGTCCGTTCCTTGGAACCGTTAACGATCCCTTCCAGTCGCTCCAGGCCGGCCTTGGCGCCGGAACAGACCTTGTCTTCACACATGCCGGCAGCCTGTTCAATGCGGCCCCCGAAAATGTGGTGTCCCTCGCCGACGGACAGCAGCTGATCGGGGAAGGCTTCGTTGGAAATGCAGCAGCCGGGCGACCGACGCAGTCCTTTGTCACTGTGAGAGCCGTTGGTCAGAACCTGCAGGTCGAACTCCCCAGATCACCAACCTTCGCCGCCGCTCCGGACCTCCCCCGCCCAATCCTGCAGAATTCCCTCGGCAGTGCCGTCACCCTCGCCGACAACGTGCAGTTCTCCGGGTTCCAGATTATCAACCCCAGTATCAACGGGATCTTCAGCAACGGTGCTGAAAACACAATCATCAACGACGTCGCTGTTACCGGCGCTGGTGTAACCGGGCTGGTGCTCCAGGCAACGTCCGGCACCACCGCAATCTCCAACACCACCCTGACCTCCGCTGCAGGAGCGACCGGACCGCTCGTCCGCGTCACCGGTGGTTCCGGTCTGATCAACTTCTCCTCCACCGATGCTTTCCTGTTCGGCGCCATCGACAACGCTTCCTCCCAGGCTGCCCTCGTTGTGGAGAACATGAGCGGTGGTCGCTTTGCCATGTTCCAGTCCCGCGTGACGGATAATGGCGGACGGGGTGTGATCATCCGAAACAACACCGGCGGAGCAGCCACCATTGACAATCTGGCCTCGACAAATGCCTCGACCAATGGCGTCTTTATTCAGAACAGCGCCGGAACCTACACGTTCCGCAAAACCAATCCACAACTGCAGACCGTCGCCATCTCCGGGAGCACTCAGCAGGCGATCCTTATCGACAACCTCACCGGCAGCGCCACGTTTAATACCCCCATCAGCATCACCGACCGACAGGCCGGCGGGATCGAAATCATAGATTCCTCCGGCGACGTGACGTTTTCGGATAATGTGGTCCTCACCGACCATGTCACGGCCAGCACTGAATCTGCTGTGCTCGTGAATGGGCTGCTCGACGGCAGCGTTGTGGAATTCTCTGATCCGCTCACTGTCACCTCCACAGTCGTCGCAGTCGGATCCGCAGAGCGAACTGATGGACACGGCATCGAAGTTCGCAACGGAGCAGCCGGAAGCCTCTTCAGAACTCAGGGCGTCACCACAGTCAATTCTGCAAACCTGTCATCCATCTACGTGGACGGAAATGCGGGTGATGTGGAGTTCAACGGCGAAACCCGAATCTCGAATCGCCTCCTTGAAGGGATTGTTGCGGAAAACAACAGCGGCCAGGTGCTCTTCGGTGCCCGCAATCCACGCCAGAACACTCAGGTCAACAATGAACTCCTCTCCCAGTTCGCGGGGATTGAGGTCCTGACCAACAGCGGCACCGTCTCGTTCGGCGAAGCCACGGTCATCAATGCTCAGGGCAATCCCGGCGGCGGTGCCGGTGTTGACATTCGTGGCAACACAGGACTTGTCAACTTCGTGGACATGCAGGTTGACAGCCTTGGTGGCACAGCCTTCTTCGGCCTGAATAACCGGCTCATCCGGTCTCAGGATGGCCAGATTCTGGCACAGGACGAAACCGCTGTGGATATCGAAAACAGCGGCATCGATATGACGCTGCGACGCGTCGACAGTACCGATGCACCTGACTACGGCATTCGTCTGGTGGAAACCAATAAGGACGAAGGACGCCGCTTCGTCGTCCGGCCCACAGCGACCAATACGTTCCCGAGCGGACAAGGGGGACTCATCACGGGTGCGAAGGGTGATGGTGTGCCCAATACTGATGCCGCCGGGATCTTCCTGTCAAACGCCGGTCGAGTCGAAATCCGGGAAATGACACTCGATGACAACGAATATGGCGTCCTGATCGTCAACACCGAGTCGTACCTTGATGGAGGAGGCAACGTTATTGATGTCAATGACGGAGATGAACAACGCTTCTTCATGCAGTACTCCCGCGTTGACAACTCAGATATCCGCGGTGTCGACAGCACCGATCTGGTGAATCTCGAACTGGAATTCTCCACCTTCGACAACAACGGCGATGACAATGCCTTTGGCTGGGACACCATCGCCTCCCAATACACCGTCGCGCTGGATGACATCGATCGCGTCGATCAGTACGACCAGGCAGATCGACCGTTCTACGTGCGGATTGAAGGCAACCAGATCACCTCCAATCAGCATGATGCCATCCGAATCGTCAGTCTCCCAGGGGCCCGCGGAGCCTCAATCCTCGCCGAAATCTTCCGCAACAACATCGCCGTCAATGACCTCACCGATCCCACCAACTCACCCGCCGAAGATGCTCGCCCAGCACTCGACGATGGCTTCTACATGGACTGGGAAGGCCCGGCCCGCGTGCGGTTTGATCAGAATCAGATGGATATGCGAGCCGTCGCCGGACAAATGGCCTTCGTCTTCGACAATGACTCCACAGAAGACCTCACCGAGTTGTCCATTCAGTCCAATCGCATGGACATCAACAACCTCGGGGTGAACCCCGGAGCAGTCTCGGTGGATATCATCGGCGGCTACGACATCGACAACCCCTCGCGGTTCTTCGAAGTCTCTGCCAACACCATCAACGTCTCAGGAGCCACCCCCACCGGCATGTTCTTCTCACTCCAGCCCGGTACCAACTCCCGTGCTGAACGCGCCTACTTCAACAGCAATAACATCACACTCCAGAACGACGGCGGCACCGGCATCCAGATTCGCCGCTCCGGGCAGGGCGCCAGCTTCGGCTTTGACAACAATGTCGTCGCCTTCATCGACGATGGTGCTCAGCCCGAACGCGGTTTCTGGTTCGATCAGGTCAACGGCTTCGTCAGGCTGCGAGGCCTCGGTAACCAGATGGGCATCAATGGCTGGGTCCTGCCCGGCAACAACTTTATCGAACGCCTGATCGATATCCCCCAGAACGCCAACGTCGGCCAGGTGGAAATCAATGGTCAACCGCTGCCGTAGTGCTAAAAAACCCGCAACCAAACCCGTCGCAAGCATTTTCCATCGCCAAAGACACCATTCCCGTTTTTGCTGAAAGGCCCCGATTCAGCGGCAACCGCCCCCGGACTACTCTGGCGGTCCTCGCCCAGCATTGCTAAACTACCGCCACACGCGACATCCAGCGAACCATCACCACCGTCCGCGTGTCCAACTCAAACACCTCGGGGCGTAGCTCAGCCTGGCTAGAGCGCCTGCTTTGGGAGCAGGAGGCCGCATGTTCAAATCATGTCGCCCCGATTTTTGGCCACAGGCCAAAAATAGAGAGTAGACGGGAGAGAGTAGAAAGTAGAGGTTGTGGCAGGCCTCGCCGGTCCATCAGCGACTGCAGCCCCCCAACCGTTCCACTCTCTCCCATCTGCTCAGTCTGCTCTCTACTTCCCGCCCACTCCCGCTCTCCTCCGCCGCATCACAGTAAGCGTCCGATGAACCCAGCGATTGGCGGCGATGCCCATGGAGAGCCAAAAGCAGCGCAGTGGCGCACGCCGGCAGGTGCGGGCTTTGATCTGAGCGGGCAAGCTGCGCAGGGTCGCAGGAGGTCGGTCATTGACTGACGATCGCAGTTTCTTCGCATGAAAATGTCACTGAGCGCGCAGCGGCAGCGATCGAAGGAGAACGCTGCACGGCAATCGGCAGCCAAATCACACTCCGGCCCGCGTAATGGTGCATCCGGTTTCGCAGCATCAGACTTTGATGGCCCGGTCTTCTGTGGAGCAGGCGACGCCGGGGGCGCCTTTGTCTCGGCGTTCCTTTTCAGCCTTTTTCGCCTTCACTTGATTCGGAGATGATCTGCAGTGATTCCAGTGACGCATAGTCTTTTCGGTTATGGGTCAAGAGCGGAACATCGAGTAGCACGGCTGTTGCCGCAATCCATGCATCGGAATTGCTGAGATGACGGCCCTTGCGTTCAGCGTCCACTCTCAATGTTGCCCAGACAGAGCACAAATCCGCGGTTTGATGGAAGATGACAAAGTGCTTGCGGACGAAGTCGCGAAGTGCCCTTCGTCGAGCTTCGCCCCAGTTAGCTCGCAGCATGCCGTATTCGAGTTCGGCGACGGTCATGAAAGAAATCACGCTGCGGTGCTTGAGGACATACGGCAGATAGAACTTTTCACGGCTGTCAGCCCGAAAGAGGAACGAGACTGCGTCGGTGTCCACAACAATATTCGACTCAGTCATTCAGGGGATCCCGGACTTTGTCCTGTTGACGAGCAGCTTTGATGGCACCCAGGAAATCTTCGAGTTCATCGCTGGAATTCAGAAAATCAAACCGGAGGTCTTCCGCAGTTTGAATCGGGACAACACCCTGCTGCCGTGCGAGGATTTCAACATATGCACGTGCTCTGGCAACCTGGGGGTTGCAATGCTCTGGGTTTTCGTGGACCTGAATGGACTGCTGGCGACGTTCCCACTGTTCCGCCAGTGATGACAAAGACACATCTCCCCTTCCAGCTTCGATCTGCTGGCGGGCGAATTCATTGAATTGTGCGAGATCAATCTCTCGAATGCTCATTGTCGTTGTCTCCTGTTCCCTCAGGTTTACCGCAGTTTTGGTGGTATGGTCAACGAGTTTCAAATTGCCGCTCTACCAGAACGCCGAAGACGACCAAACCAGAAGCTCACCAGCAAATCACAAGCCATGACGTCTGCCTGAAGCCGGCAAACCAGGCAACTGCCTGTTGACCAGCACCCCCGCGCAGCCGAGTCGATTTCCCGGAAAGCACGCAAAGGTGCATGGCACTGGCAGGCCCCTCATTCACTGCCAATCGCGAACCAGTCCGCTCCAAAGCAGTCGTCCCGACCCGAGTATATCGACGGATTTCCAATGTCGAAAGGGGCTTCATGTTGAAATGAGGCAGATGGAACTCAAGTGTCTGGCACCCGCACGCCACTGCCGCCGATGGAAGACGCTCAGACAACGCCACAAAGCCCACAACACCGTCCGCGCCAGCGCGCGCACCTTCGGTGCGAAACACAGCCGGGGGCTTCCGCCCGACCGCTCAGCCGCGTGGCTGCCGCCCAATGACCTTGAAGTTCTCTGGCATCCTATGAACAGACGGGTGAAAACCTGGGAGAGCGAGGCTCCGGCCGAGCCTCCGCACGCTGGTCCGCGCTGTAAGCGATTGCCAACATGTTGACGGATCAGCGGGGATGGGCGCAGTCCTCGCGGCAGGGATGTGGCTCAGCAGGAACTTCGACCTCCCGGCACCCCCTTTTGCCAGAAAGTCAAGGCCATTGGGCAAGCGCCAGGGTGATTAAACAATCTGTAAACCTGATTGAACACGCTGGTGTTACGACATGGGCTGAAAAATCACCGTGGTGTCTCGGTTTTGGCCTCTTTCCTGATGTGGCAAGCCTGTGCAGCCAGTGGCAACCGGCATCGAAAACGCCGTGTTTTCATTGAATGTTCGCCGGGGCGCCCACGGTCGCCGCAGACTGCCTCCCTTGTCGCTGAAACAATTGATGGATTCCGGCACACATCCTGCAACTTGGGCGAACCGGAAGAGTTTGCGCTGCCCCTCGATCGGTTACGGCACGCACGACCATTTCTTTCACGTCCTGCTGCTCCCCTTTCCTGACCCAAAGGTCTTCACCATGATTCGTCTTCTTGGAAAAACTCATCTACTGCAGCAGCTACGGAAGGTCTGCACCGGCATGGGGGCTGTCGCGGCCCTCGTGTCTGCAAGCGGATTGGCTCAGGAGCCATACGCTCCGCAACCTCGTGTCATTCCGGAATTACTGGATCCCAACTTCATCGAATCAGCAAAAAAGTCCAACGAGACGCTGATTTCCGCGGGATCCAGTTTCGGGCCATGGAAAGTGGACCTGGGCAACGTGGGTCTTCATGTCGGCCAGTTCGAAACTCCTCTTGGTTTCGGAAATGTGGTCGATGTGAACGGTACTCGCGCCGGGTCGTTCTACCAGACTGTGAATGTCGTTCCCGGCCAGACTTACACTGTCAGATTTCTGATGTCTGGCAACTGGAGCAGCAACGAGGATCGCCCGCGAGGTCTGTCGCTGCGGTTTGGCACTTCCCGTGTTTCATATTCTATGTCGCGCCCTGCTGGATGGTCGCCAACCAACATGCAGTGGCAGGAGCGAACCGCCAATTTCGTCGCGGAGTCGAACCGCGCGGCCATTCGCTTTTCGTCCGACTGTTACGGTCTGTCAGATGGCGCACTTGTAGCGCGTGTCGAAGTACACGAGAAAGACAACGCTCCGGAAGCCCTGTCGGACACTCGAATCCCGACTCCCGACAATCTTTCTGACTTCGTGATGGATAACGACAAAGCGATCCTTCTGGGCAAAGCTCTGTTTTGGGATATGCAGGTTGGTGGAGACGGTCGCACGGCTTGTGCAAGCTGTCACTGGAATGCAGGTGCTGATATTCGGAACACCAATTCAATTTCGCCCGGTGCTAGTGGTGGTAATTCCGGCCACCTGTCAACGTGGTCTGCTCTGACATCCTCTGAAATCTCGGCCTTCCGAGGTGCCAACAAGACTGTCACAGCATCCGATTTTCCTTTCCACAGACTGAAGGATGCGTTGAAGTCTCCGGACCATCCCAATGACACAACCCCTGAAAATCCTGTCACCTTTGACACCTCAGAGATCGCTGGTTCTCAGGGGATCAGCATGAAGGAGTTTCTGTCGGTAACACTGGGCAACCCTGTCGATAATGGCGCCGACATTGCGGATCCTGTTTTCCAGGTGAATTCGCTGAACGTGCGTCAGGTAACGCGCCGCAATGCTCCAACCAACATCAATGCTGTGTTTCTTGACCGCCTCTTCTGGGACGGCCGTGCTAACCACTATTTCAACGGTGTGAATCCGTTCGGCAACCTCGACAAAGATGCTAAGGTGTTCAAGGCTTCCGCAGACGGTCGCCTGCAGGCGGTCAGCATCCTGCTCAACAATGCCGCACTCGCTTCTCAGGCCGTCGGCCCAATCAACAGCAGTGTGGAAATGAGCTGGATGAACAGGTCGTTCCCCGAAGCGGGTCGCAAGATGCTGTCTCTTCGGCCACTCGCCCTCCAGGCCGTGCATCCGCAGGACAGTGTTCTTGGTAGTTACCGACATGCCTCCGGCTTCGGCCTGAACGACTCGACCGCCGGATATGCAAAGCTGATCCGCGAAGCATTCCGTCCCGAGTGGTGGTCCGGTACCCGCGCCACATCTGATGGCTATACTCACATGGAAGCGAACTTCTCTCTGTACTGGGGTATCAGTCTGATGCTGTATCAGGCAACCCTCATTTCTGATCAGTCACCATACGATCAGTTTGCCAGCGGTGACCAAAACGCCCTGAGTGCTGAGGCTAAGGAAGGTCTGCGGATCTTCATCAGCTCCGGCAAGTGTTCCGACTGTCACGGTGGTTCCGAATTCGCTGGAGCTGCTATCAGCCAGGTTCGCAGTAAAGACGATACCCACTTCGTCATCGAAAACATGCAGATGGCTGTCGGCAAGGCGTTTTATGACAGCGGCTTCTACAACATCGGAGTGCGTCCGACGTCAGAAGATCTCGGCCTCGGTGCGTCCCACCCGCAACTCGGTCCGCTGTCCTACTCCCGCCAGGAACAGCAGGGCAAGAATCCAGATCCACTCGTCGATGTGCGTCCCAGCTCACGTGTCGCCGTCGATGGTGCCTTCAAAGCTCCTTCCCTTCGCAACATCGAGTTGACTGGACCGTACATGCACAATGGCGGCATGAAGTCCCTTGAAGAAGTGGTGCAGTTCTACACACGTGGTGCTGACTTCTTCAATCGGAACCTTCAGGATCTGGACCCCGACGTTCACGGCATTCCGGAACTGCAGGCCAATCCGCAGAAGGTCGCTGCCGTCGTCGAATTCTTGAAGCACCTGACTGACTCTCGCGTGAAGAATCAGGCTGCCCCGTTCGATCATCCTGAGCTGATCCTGCCCAATGGACATTCTCACTTCAAGAAGGGTATCGTCGCTCTTGACCAGCTTGTCAGGCTTCCTGCAACCGGTCGTTCAGGCGGAGCGCCGCTCAGGACCTTTGAGCAGGTGCTGGATTCCGGTCTGCAGCTTCAGGTCCTCGACCGGACGGAACTGCCCTTCGGCGGTGGAAAGTCCACGAAAGCTGGAGCCCGCTGATCACCTTTGTCCACTCAAAGGACAATTGACCAGCTGATCTCCCTGCAAGCAACCCCAGCCATCTGAAGCAGTTCAGATGGCTGTTTGCTTTTACACTCTTCGTGATGAAAGCCCAGCTCGCCGCAGGGCGTCGGCCAGGGCCTGCGGGTCATTGACGTTGCGAAGGGAGTCAAGCTCCGGATCAACGCCATGCAGATCTGCTGAGGGCAGGATCGTCGTCCGCAGCATCTCCAGCAGTGACTGCATACGAAGTTCCCTGCGTTCACGCTGCCGACGAATGACTGGCAAGGCCGAGACGCGCCATGCTGAGCACAGCGGATGCAACCGACCATTCGGCTCACCCACGACCACCGCATCCCAGTCGCCGGACACTCCCTGCAGTATCGGAAGAATTGCTGGCACAAGCAGCGGGGCATCACAACTGGTCACCACAACCGCTTCACAGCGACCGCTCAGACCTGACAGTCCTGAGTGCAGCCCTTCAACAGGACCGAGCCCCGAGATCTCGTCAAGCGTAATCAGTACTTCAGGGGGCAGCTCTGGCAGGACTTGCCCGGCGGCCGCCGCCACTGCCAAAGGCGCTGTCCCGAGTCCTTCCGCCATCAGACGCAACATTCTCAACAGAAGTGGCTCTGAACCAAACGGCAGCCTCGCCTTGTCGCTTCCCATCCGCGAAGACAAACCACCGCAGAGAACAAGTCCACCCCAACGCATCCGAGGCCCTCCCTGCAGGCCGGCTCAGCCCACGTCGCCCGCTATGGATTCCTGCCAGGCTCACCGAGTGCTTCGGACGCTTTTTTGGCCGGCTCGGCATTCACCGGTGGACGAAGCCGTTCGGGAGTATCGGGGATGCGGTCCTCAAGCAGGTTAACCGCGCCCGGCTGTTTCGTCAGTGTGAAGGCGTCATAGAGTTCACCCGCAGCTGTGAATGCTTCAAAGCTCAGCTGGTTACCATTGACATGGATAATCTGAAACAGCTGAGTATTCTCGGCCTGGCGGCGCATGAATGGATGTTTCTGCAGCCGGTACATCTTGGGCCCGCTCACGCTGACCACATACACAGTGCCTGTAAAGGCATCCCGTACGCCGGCACCTGTGGCCGTGTTGGTTCCGGCGGCAACTGGAGTTTCAAGGCCTGTGCGGCCGTAGGTGTGATCGTGGCCCTGCAGCACAAGATCAACGCGGTGCTTGTCAAGGATGGGCTTCCATGTCTCGCGGAGCGCCCGATTATCTCGGTTGGCACCCGTGGAAAACAGGGGGTGATGAAAGCAGCAGATCACCCAGTTTTCTTTGTTGCTGCCAAGCACGTGGTCCAGCCAGGCCGCCTGTTCCTGTGGACGCTCGTTACTGTTAAGCGCCACGATCCGGACGCCCTGGTAGACAAGCGTATAGCACGATTCCTGAAGGTTCTCGGGGCCGTTTTCCGGGAGCGTAAACGAGCGTCGCCAATGTCGGGACAGCTGCGGCTCGTCCTTATCCCGAGGAGACTGTTCATGATTGCCGGGCACAGGGATACTCGGGATCATTCCGTTCAGCCAGCCTCCGGCTGCAAACCATTCGGCCCATTCGGCATCGCTTTCTGCGCGGTTGATCAGATCACCGGCATGGAGCATAAAGGCTGCTTTTGGAGCTTCGAGGGCAGCACCACGAATGACTCGGGACCACTGGGACCGCAGATCTGTTTGGGCGTCTCCGAAGTAAATGAACGAGAATGGTGCAGGTTCCGCGGTCGCTGTACGGAACTGAAACCATTCACTCCAGGTGTTCCCGTCTCCGACGCGATAGGTATAGCGACTGGCGGGCTTGAGTCCTGTGAAGGTGACGGAGTGGCAGTGGGCGGTGCTGGAGGTTGTTTCCAGGACTTCCATGGCGGCATCGAGCCGAATGGCGGTTTTTTCCGGACCGGGGCCGGGTTCTGCAGGACTGATTTCGGCAACGCCCTGTGCGACAGCTGTCGATGTCCGCCAGGTGACGGCCTGAGTGGTCGCTGGATCATCGCTCCAGGTGAGGATGACGCGATCAGGGCGACTGGTGGGCAGGGCGGGGTCCGGATCGCCGGTCTGCGCGAAGACCTGAGTTTGCTGTCGGAGGAGGCAGGCGACGAGGGCAAGAACAGTGATCCGTGGCATCGGAAACTTTCGCAGGAGATTCAAAGTCGCTTTTCGCTCAGCAAAAAGACCTCCGCCTCTATTCAGCATCGGGGATGTAGTGAAGGGTGTAATAGGCGGTTGGGTGCAGGAGGGGACTTCCGGCGGCGGAACGTAGCGCGTCCGAGCGAAGTTCGTGGATGTGGCCGCGGGTTAACTGATTCAGAGTCAGCCGAACGCTGCGGCGATCGGCGGAAACGACGGCGGAAGTGACGGCTGGCTGAGCGTGATCAACTTCGGGGCTGCCGTAAGAGGACTGGAAGATGTAACAGAAGGAGCTGAATTTCCATGTGTCAGGTTTGGCGGCGACTTCGGGATCGACAGGTTCGGTAAAAACAAGCTCAAACCCGTCATTTCGAGCTCGCATTTCCTGAATTTCGAAAGGCGTTCGGCCGCTGAAGCGGATGCGTTCCAGCGAGAACGGTTTGGTGCCTCTGGAACCCCAGCCGCGGTTGGTGCCACCGACGAAGAGAGTGCCGTCTTCGGTCATGCGGAGTGCGAGAGTGCCGGATCCGATGCCTTCGCGGAAAGGGAAACAGGCTCCTTGATAGTGACCTTTGACTTTTTCGAGGAAGCACCGCATGACTGTGCTGTGGGTCACATCTCCAACGAACAGCTGGCCTTTGAACGGACCGAATTTGCCGACAGTGGTGTCGCACGCGATGCCACTGGCGCTTTGTCCCATCTTCTGGTAGGGAAACATGATCGCTGGTGGTTCAAATTCAGGAATGCGGTCCGCTTCGGTGACGATGCGACTTCCGCTTTGAGGTTCTTCAGGGGCAGCGGCGGTGCCCTGTTCGGTGAGAGAGAACCAGCGATTTCCACCCGGGTGTCCCTGGAACGAGCCCGGCCGGAGCCATTTGAGGCTGCAAGTACCATTCCACGGTCCCTGGTTGTCTGTGTAGAACACGTCGCCGTCTGCGTTGAAGCCAATACCACCGGGGGAACGAATACCGCTGCAGGTTGGGATCATTTTTCCGGTTTCATCGACGCGAACGGCCCAGCCGCGCCATGGAACATCGCTGCCGAAGGAACCGGTGAGGCAGAGCACGACCCACATGGAGCCCGAGCGGTCGAATGGGGAGCCGAAGGCATATTCGTGGTAGTCCCCGTTAATGCTCCACGTGTCACAAAAGGTTTCGATATCATCCGCCATGCCATCGGCATCGGTGTCGCGGAGACGGGTGACTTCACAGCGCTGGGTGGCATACAGCCAGCCTTTGTGCCATGACAGCCCGAGAACCTCGTGAAGGCCCTGTGCAAACAGCCGAAACTCAGCAGGCTTCAGATCATCATCCCAGGCGTTCGAGACGAGGTAAATGTCTCCACGACGCGTGGCCACAGCCAGCAATCCATCGGGCAGAACTTCAATTGCTCCCGCTTCAAGCACAATTCCCGGTGGGATTTCGAAGCGACTGAGCGGGTAGGCTTCCTGTTCAGTCGCGGCACTTCCAGTTGTCGGACTTTTGTCCTGAGCCGTGGCGGGTACGACGAGAGCGCAGCTGAGCAGGAGGAGCGTAATGAGCGGCCGACAGAACATGGCAGTGGTCCGGTTTAGAGAATACAGCGGGCGGTGCGGACGGCCAGACTGTCTGTTGGACAGGTGGCCGCCTCGCTGCCCGAAGCTTACCGCGCGGACCGATCGGACGGAAGTTCCGTTCAACTTCGGCCGAACAGTGCGAAAAACAACTCCAGTTCTCGTTCACCGAAGGCGGCACCAGCCATCAGGCGATTGGTCGCTGGACGTCCGGGTCCTGAATTGTTCCCAACAGATGACATCCCGTTGACCCCGGCTGTTCCGGCATCATCACTGTACAGGCTGACGGTCGCTGAGCTGGCAGCCCCCACATCATAGGTCTCCCCATCCGTGAGATTCAAAACGACCGTTTCGACGGCTTCATACGCGGGGTCATTGATGGGAGCAACCGTGACGGTCGTAGTTGCTGAGCCAAAAGCAAAAAAGGCAAAGCCGCTCAGAGCAGAGTAGTCAGCACCGCCGGTGGCCGTACCAGTCGCCGTGTAACGCACCACAAGCGTGCTGTTGAGATTGCCGGTGCGTGTCAGTGTGAATGTACCTGTATTGCCACCGACTTCGCTGGCTTCTGCATCGGCAGCGACGACAGAGACCACCGGAGTGACCGGGGGCGGTGCTGTGTCGTTGTCCGTGATCAAAATCCTCGCTTCCGAATTCGTGCCAATCCTGTAATTCACAGCCGGGCTCAGGGACATCACAACTGTTTCGGTGTTCTCGATGGAAGCGTCATCGACGGGACGCACCATCAATGTGGCTGTGGTCTGGCCGGCAGCAAAGACAACACTTTTTCCTATCGCGTCATAGTCAGATGCAACGGCGGTCTGCACGCCAGTCTGCAGATACACGGTCAGAGAAGCACCGATATTTCCGCCGCTGCGAGTGAACGTAAAGGTGCCGGGATCCCGATTGGCCTCGGCCGCGACAGCATCGGTTGCCACGATCTGAATGACAGGGAGATTTGACGCCCGGTCGTCACTCAGCAGCGATACTCTGTCGGTGGAAGTTGCTGCGCTGATCAGCGAATAGCCGGGTCCGAGTTGCAGGGTAACCACGACAGTCTCGTCATTTTCAACAGCCACGTCGTTGATCGGAACCACCTGAATGAATGCGGTCTTTTCGTATGCCGCGAAGGTCACGCTTCCTGTCAGCGGGGTGTAATCAGAACCAGCAGTTGCGGTCCCGCTGACAGAGTAGTTCACGGTGAGAGGCTGTGACAGATCGCCCCCTCGACTGACACGAAACGTGGCTCTGTCCTGTCCGGACTCGGCTGCCACGAGATCGGCCGCATTGAGTGTCACCTGCGTTGGGCCGCTGGAAAACAGTATTCCTGCATTCGCCTCCAGAAGCGTGCGGTAGACATGGGCTTCGCCAGGCGGCTGATCCTGTCGATTCAGCACTCCAAAGTTGCCCCAGCGTGTGACGAGGTCCCGATCGGAAAGCTTGTAGTGAACGTAGGCGTCCATACCCGCAGCGTTGTGCACTCGCAGGTAATCCCTTGTGAGTTCGGCCATCCGCGGGTCCTTTGTTGCAGCAAAGAACACGTTCTGGTACGACGCTTCGCGACCATCGAGGTGCTGACCACCTTCGTAGGCCAGCAGTTGAATGTCCCTGCCAAGTCGATTGGAGTAATCATCTGCAAGACGCTGATGTCCAACTGTCATCGAAGCTCCGAACGTGATGTTTGCGCGAAGATCTGCCAGCACCTGATCGACCGTGGTGGCTGCAGAATAGCCTGCTCGCTGAGCTTCTGTTGGACCAAAGTACGGGGCGATGGCGATGGCGTCGAAGCTGCCCCCCATATTCTCAATGATTCGTTCGGTTATCCACGGCGTGGAAGCCTGTCCGCCTGCCACGCGAACAATTCGTTCGGACTGACCGGCAAATACGCTGCTCCATAAGTTCATATCACGAGCAGCCTCGCGACCGGCAATCTGCCAGTGTGTCAGACCGATGTTTTCCGGCAGTCGAGTTTGTTCAGCGACCCATGCGGTCGCCTCGAACCCACCCGCGAAGTTCCAGATTTCATTGGACCATTCCACATAAGCCGTCAATCCCGGTTCAAGATGATCGCGCACGTATTCTGCGAAGTTGCGAACAAAGGTATCGTCCGCCATATGCGGCATATTGAACCATGGATCGGCGTTCAGATCATTGGCCAGCTGCACCATGTGCTCGATCGACATGCCGTTGACGAAGCCATTTCCGCCATTACCGCTGCTTTGCCGGGCATCCCGAGCATCTCGACGATCCGACCACGTCCGGATATCCGAGGTGTTCGTCTCCTGCGCCTGCATAAAGCGTATGATGCCGAAATCATCGAGCCGTTCCCGGTACAGCGGGTGGAACGGCGAGAAGCTGCTGCCGTTCTGCCCGTCGGTCGCCGGTTTCCATACCTGGCCCGCAAAGCTCTGACCATTGTAGTCCGGCATCCAGACATGAATGTTGCGAATCGGATCCGATGGGCTGAGCGTGCGAATGCCCAGATAAATACCGTCATTTCTGGCTGTCACACTCAAAAGGGCAAAGTTTCGGCCGTCCGCAGTTCGCCCCCGCGTAGTTTCCAAAGCGTCAGAGCCGAAGACGACTTCGCCCGTACCCTCCCACTCCACCCGATAAACACCGCTCGGATAGGCACCATTCAGATTATTGAACATCAGCGTTCCCAGACGCTGCTGCATCAGATGACCGTGCGCGTTCTGCCATGTTGCCAGTTGAGTTGGCCAGCCATTTTCGTCAGTCTGTACCGGTATGAACGCTCCGCCATTGAAGTCCTGGACTCGAGTGACTGTATTCCACGAGTGACTGATCCAGGGACGTGATGACTGAAATAGATCGGTGAACTGCCAGTTGGGTGTGTAATCATTGACATTGTCCAGATTCATCCCGATCTGCATGGGGGTCGCCGACATTACAATTCGGGGCTCCAGCGACATTACGCATCCGTGGCTGTGTGAATGACCTTTTCGTCCGGCTCTGCGATTGTTGCGTTTCATTGTCGGGTCTCTTGTACAGCGTGTGAGTGTTGAATTCCGTGGGCACAGAAGACAAATGGCTGCTGGGTCTCGCACCTTTCAGAAAATTTCACAAGAAAATTTTTCGCTTTTCTTTGAAAGGTTTTGGCACAAAGCTCCATTTACAAATGCCAACCCTCTGGGCTGTCGCCCAATGGAAGTGGCTTTGTTCCAATTACGGTGATTCAGCAGGTTCATCCATGGTTCGTTCCTGCTGTGTGGTCTCGTGATTTGACCGGCTTCGGACGTCAAAGTAAACTTTCTGCATGACTGACACGTCCGCGAGTCTGCTGGAAATTTTACGAGATCATCCCGACGACGCTCATTGGCGGCGTCTGGTTGATTTGTATTCTCCACTGATTCGTTATTGGCTGCACCGTCACACGGTCGCGGCTGCGGATGCTGATGACCTGGTGCAGGAAGTACTTACGGTGGTGATCCGCCGAATACCGGAATTTCACAAGCGTCCTCAGGCGGGAGCGTTCCGCTGCTGGCTAAAGACGATCACTGCAAATTGTCTACGGGATTTCTGGCGGGCGAAGAAGATTCGTCCGCTGGCGACTGGCCAGACAGATTTTGACGACGTGCTGCAGCAGCTGGAGGATCCATCCAGCGGACTCAGTCGTGAATGGGATAGTGAACACGATAGCTGGGTTACTCGAAGACTACTGGAACTGCTGCGACCAGAATTTACTGAAAAAACATGGCTGGCGTTTCACGCAACGGCAGTCGGGGGGCGTTCACCGGACGAAGTGGCTGCGTCGCTGGGGTTGACCGTCAACGCGGTGTTCATTGCCCGTTCGCGAATTATGGCAAGGTTGCGGGAAGAGGCTCGAGGATTGGTGGAGTAATGTCATGCCGACCGAGGTCAGTCACCATCCGCACCCGGACGAACTCAAGGCATTCTTTGAAGGCCGACTGCGTGGTGCGGTGCTGGAACGCGTCGAACGGCACATCGAGGTATGCCGCGACTGCTGTGATCGCCTGCGACTGATTCCCGAAGACTCGCTGGTGGATCGCCTGCGTGGCCACGAGACGATCGCTATGGTCTCTGAGTCTTCTGTAGAGAGTATACGGCGAGCTGTCGTGACCTCCGGAAGTGGAAGCAATGGGATTCCGGAAGAGCTGCGGAATCATCCGCGATATCGAATTACCGGTCGTCTTGGTGTCGGCGGAATGGGAGTGGTCTACCGGGCAGAACATCGGCTGATGGACCGGCCGGTTGCTCTGAAAGTTCTCAGCCCGCGGCTGCTGGGAAATCCGGCCGCCGTGGAACGTTTTCGGGTTGAGGTGCGAGCGGCCGCGCGTTTGTCCCATCCGAATATCGTAGCCGCATGGGATGCTGACGAGGCGGGTGGACTGCAGATGCTGGTGATGGAATTCATCGATGGCATCAGCATCGCACGGCAGGTCGAGAAAGCTGGGCCGATTCCGCTGAGGCACGCCTGCAGTTTCGCTCGCCAGGCTGCGCTGGGACTGCAGCACGCGCTGGAAAAAGGAATGGTACACCGCGACATCAAACCCCAGAATCTCATGCTCACTCGCGACAGCTGCGTCAAAATCCTCGATTTCGGACTTGCCAGATTCGCTCAGGAAGGCACACCGGTCGATCCTGCGGAATCAGCTGCCAACGCCGGTCAAACCCTAACCGGTCATCCCTCAATTCCAATTGGCCTCACTCGCGAAGGTACTGCCCTCGGGACCCCGGAATTTATGGCGCCCGAGCAGATCCTGAATGCTCACACGGCCGATATCCGCGCCGATATCTTCAGCCTCGGCTGCACACTTGTCTTCATGCTCGTCGGTCGTTCGCCGTTTTCCGAAGCTGCAGCCATGGCCCGCCTGGTGTCCCCGCTGAATCGTCTGGCCCCGGATATCGCCGCCACCTTGCCAAACATTCCAGCGCCGCTTGTGGATCTGCTGCAGCGAATGCTCGCCACCAATCCTGCTGATCGGCCGCAAACACCTCGCGAAGTAGCCGAGGCTCTGGTAGCGTTCTGCAAACTGGATCCCCCACAGCCGGAGCAATCTGCAGCACCCGCTCGAACAGCGACTGAGAAATCCCCTGCTGCTGTTCCGAACACAGCCGCTGTCACGGCTCCAAAGGCCGGTCCCTGTCGCCGCCCCGTGTCTGCTCACGGATCTCACTTTTTCACGAAGGCCCTCGCACTGCCCCTGCGATTTCGTGCACCGCTGATCGTCGGCGTTGTGCTTTTGCTGATCGCTCTGGCAGTTTCTTTTTCGCCAAAGTCGAAACTGCTGTCGACTACTGCCCGAAACACCGGAGCATTCGCACGAAAGCGAATTCTGCTTGTTCTGCCACACAGGGATTCCAGCGATCCTTTGCTGGAGACGTTTCGTCGAGCTGCTGCCTATTTCAAAGTGGATCTCGTTGTGGCTGGATTTCAATTGCAACCCGCAGATCTGCTGATCGGTCATGCAAACCCGAAAGACTTCGACGGTTTAATTTTTTCAGAGCCTTCACGGCAGTCGCTGGAGTTGTGCCGTGATTCGAATGCTGCCAGCCAGCTGAAGCAACTCGCGCTTCGCATGGCGGCCACGTCTCGCCCTGTCGCTGCCGTTGGTACGGGTGTACCGCTGCTGGCGGAGCTGGGCTGTCTGAACGGACGCCGTGCGTCTCAAAAGGATCAGATGCCGCCAGCTCTGGCCAACAGCAATCGAGTTCTCTGGACCCGACAAACACTGGTGATTGATGGCCCATGGATCACGTCTGGTGATGCAACTGCGGCCAAACAACTGCTGGAAGCTGTGGTCCGAAAGTCAGCCAACGTACCTGGCGACTGACGTTACGTTCCACAGAACACAAGCGATTTGAATACCGGTACGTTATTATCTGAGGTTCTGCAGCCACTTTCGGGCGACGTCCCGGGATGGGCACGGTCGCAGCACCCAGCGATCAGTGTGATTGCGAAAACCAGTAGGCAGGAACTGGATGTTTGACAATTCCACACCCGTTTCCTGCAGATAACGCCGCGTTTCGTTCACCTGATTGCCTTCACCACTGATGAGTTGAGGTCGACCTGCGAGACGATTCAGACGTTCACGGGCTGAACTGCGATCGCTGTCGGGAAACGGCCATTTCCGCACGCCATCGTAGTGGCTGTTGGGAAAGAACGCCTTCCAGCGTTCGGAAAATTCAGCTTCCCGCAATCCGATGGAATTCACTGCGATGGCACCCCGTGAAAAACCGGCCAGAACCATGCATTCCGGATCTCCACCGTATTCACTGCATATCTGATCCAGCACCTCCTGCCAGCACTTCAGCGATGCCCCGGCGTCGTACTGCGGTGCATCACCCCACCATGTTTCCGCGATACGGCTGCCATCGCCATTGAGAAACGGCAGACACAGCCAGATCCAGTCTTCTCCTGCTGTGAGTCCGTAGCCGAGGCTGCAGTCTTCCGGGCGTCCCGTGCACTGATCACCGCGAGGATCGCGGTAGCCTCCGTTTCCCGGAAGTTCTGCAAACACGGGCCATTTTGCTCCAGGCCGCCAGTTTTCTGGGAGCATCAGCACTGCCTGAACGGGTGACATAGAACTATCGCCGCTCCGACCCGCATCCAGAAATACTCGCCTGCCCGCCCCGGGGCTTGCCTTTTCTGCCTTTGGTGGGATCAGATCTTCTGCAATGGTGCGAACATCGGGATATTCATCAGCCTTTGCGACAAAACCTGTCGTTGTGACCCAAAGGAGCAGCAGCGATGTTGAAAAACTGAACAACCTGTTCATGAGTTGTTGATAAGTTGTCAGATTCGTTAACAGGTTTGAACTCCCTTGTCGCGGCGTCTCGTCATGGGGAGCGGCAAGTACCGAGTTGCTGCGCCGTCTTTCCACGGTGAACACGCCTTTGAATACACGGATCTGCACACCTGTACGGTCCACGTAAATGCCTTTTCAGAAAGGACTTGTGGCTGCCTCTTTCAAACTTATCAACACCACAGCTCTGTTCTGCTGATAGTACTTCTGAAAACATATTCTGATTCTGAAACACACTGTTCAAAACACAAAAAAAGCGACCGCGGGTCGATTTGTCCCGCGATCGCTGACCGACGATTGGGTGATCTTCAGGCGACTTCCCAGCCAGCTCGGTATTCTTTGTTCACCAGCTTCGCAGCTTCCGGAGCGTTGGTCGCTGTGAGTGTGGCGGCGTCCCATTCGAGGGCTTTGCCAATTCGGTAGGCGACGTTGCCGAGGAGCACGGTTTCAGTAAGGGCGCCGGAGTAGTCAAAGTTACAGGTGGTTGGGGAACCATCCTTGCAGGCTTTGATCCACTCGGCGTGATGTCCGATCGAGTCGGCGATACTCCTGGCGGGTGGCGTGAACTTGCTGAACTTGTCAGCGGGGAAGAGTCTGTAGCGGCTGTAGTCGGCGAACATCTTGCCTTCGGTTCCGACGAACATGACACCGTTGGGGGGTACAGCTTCGTCGGCGACCTTTTTGGGGATCATATCACCGTCATACCAGGTGAGCGTGAGTGGTGGCATAGAGCCGCGTGCGGGGAAGTTGTACTTGACGACGAGTCCGAGCGGGCAGGTTTCGGGGTGGACTTTCGGACCAGTGGCTTCGCAGCGGGTTGGGTGGCGAAGGTCAAGTGCCCAGAACGGGAGGTCCATGTAGTGGCAGGCCATATCGCCGAGGGTGCCGCCGCCGAAGTCCCACCAGCGTCGCCAGTTGGCAGGGTGGTAGGCGCCATTAGCGTAGGGGCGTTCGGGGGCTGGGCCGAGCCAAAGATCCCAGTTGAGGGTGGCGGGAACGGGATCAGCGTTTGCGGGTCGGTCACCGCCGCCCCATCCTTTTCCGACCCAGACGTGAACTTCGGTGACGTTTCCGATGACGCCGGCCTTAATGATTTCGACAACACGTCGGTAGTTGTTTTCGGCGTGGATTTGGGTACCCAGCTGAGTAGCGACGCCTTTCTCTGCGGCAGCTTTCGCAAGCAGGCGGGATTCGAAGACTGTGTGGGTGAGTGGTTTTTCGCAGTAGACGTGTTTACCGGCGCGGATCGCTCGGATGGCGGCGGGAGCGTGATGGTGGTCGGCCGTACCGATGACGACGGCATCGATGCTGTCGCCTTCTTTGACGAGCATTTCGCGGTAGTCGGCGTAACAGCGGGGTTCAAGGCCTTTTTTCTCGGTGAGCATGGTTTTTGCGCGTCCGAGGTAGCTGGAGTCGATATCGACGAGGGCCACAATGTTTTCGCTCATGACGCCGTTGACGTCTTCGGCAGCGCGATTAGCGGTACCGATGCAGGCGATATTGAGGTTTTCGAGGGCACTGCGGGAGGGGCGTGCGGAGCCGGGGGCGGCGTAGAGACCAGCAGCAAAGATAGAGGCCGAACCGGCAGCAGAAGTTTGCAGGAAAGCGCGGCGGCCGGTGGAAGGCAGAGGACGCATGGCGGGAACCTTTCAGAAACGAGCGTCAAAACAGGCGGGCGGGTGCGATTTGGACGACCCAAAGAGCGGGGAGCAGCATAAACGCTGGGCGGAGGGAAAGACAATCACAATGGGCTGAAAACAGACAGACGGCGTTCGGGAGAAAGAGCCGAACGCCGTCTGAGTGAACGTGTGGCTGACGGCGGATCAATTGAAGTCTGGCAGATCGACGAAGAGGTCATCGAGAACGGCGCGGGAGGCGACGGTGCCGGGCGGTTTGGAGGGAGGTGTTGTGAGCAGAGTGGGATTGGCGTAAGCGCCAATCAGCGCAGTAATGAGTGTGCCGGAGGCCTTGATGCCGGTTTTCTCAGCGATCACTTTGCGGCGGTCCCAGAGAAAAACTTCGTCATTCGGGCGAACAAAGTACCATACATTGTCGGGAGCCCTGACCCACTTGATGTCAACTCCGTCCTGAGCGGGGTTGTAGAAGTTAGTTTTAAGCGATGAATTGGCGGCAAAGGTTTTTTCGGTCTCGGTCAACTGTTTTTCGGCTTCTGTCAGTCGCGTCACATCTTCGTGGAAGCGGCCATCAAGTTTGGCGATGGTGGTGCCCTTTGGAGCTGTGGAATTGCGCGGACCGGATATGCCATCCCAAAGCGTCAGTGTTCCGTCAGGCGTGATAAAGTACCATTTGCCGTTTCCGCGGACCCACTTTTCACCGATGCCGCCCCAGTTGGTGGTGCTGCTGCTTCCCGGGGTGAGATTGAGTTCGCGGTCCAGTTTTGCAGCGGTTACACGAACCAGGCTGTCGTCACTATTGGCGACAGGCGTGGCCTTGGCCTCGGTGATCAATTCGGGTTTTGCATGGTGAGCAGGACTCAGGATGGCAATGCGGGTGCCACTGACAGTAGTTTTTGAATTCTGTTTGTAGAGCGATCCATCGGGTGTGATGAAGTACCAGTTGCCGGCCTTGTCCTTCATCCACTTTTCACCCTTGCCCCAGTGATTTTCGTACAGCGTGCTGACGGTGGAAAGGTTGAGAGTCTGATCAATCTGGTAGGCCTCGCGAGCACTGCGGTCGTCCGGAGTGAGCGATTGACTGGTCGTGGTATAGACGCCCGAAAGACTGGTACCGACTGTGAACAAAGTATTGAAGCTGAGATTTGGAAATGACTGCGGGAACTGTTTGTTTGCGTCAGTGGATTCAAACTGAAGACGCCCGTAGCCTTTGCTGTTCAGCACAATCACGCCAACTTGAACTGAGGCACCGTTCAGAGGCTGGATGTTAACGGGGATTGAGGCCCCACTGGCACCGCCCCAGACTTCGACCTTGAACTGACGTGCGGCAGCGGAAGTTTCCCAGGCAATCAGTCCCTTGAGCGGCCCCGTGCCAATCAGGGGAATGCGGACTTCAGAGCCGCTGACGGGTGCATCCGGCGGGGTCAGCGACATCGCGACGTAGTTTCCGGAAGCTACGGTGCCAAGTGACAGGGCAGTGCCGGGAACAACCGCCGGGAAGTTCTTTGGAAACGCTTCAAAGCCGGGGCGAACTCTGTCGGAAAAACGGAGACGGGCAGTGCCGAGACTGGTTGCCTTCATTTCCTCTGCCGCTACAAATCCGCCAATTGTCAGCCGATGCGTTGAGCCGGCTGCAAGATTCCAGACGGTGACTTCCAGCTTGCGGCCCTCCGCTTCCGCTTCGTATTCGGACTCTACAACAACGCCGCCTGCCGTCGCAATGTTCAATCGAACGCAGGATGTGAACGGTGAATCTTCGCCCTTAACGCCAAGATTGCCTTTCAGCGTCGGGACTGTCGCTGATGGCGGGGGAACAAGGCGGATTTCGGTGCCCTTGCTGAATGTCAGTCCGGAAGGCAAAGCTCGTTTGGAATCTTTTTGAGCCTTTGAGTTGTATTCCACTTCCAGAATGCGGGAACTATCGACTGTGATGTCATCCAGTTTGGTGGGACCAACCCAAACGGAATACGTGGTGGGAGCGACGTTGTAGATCTCCAGTTTCAGTGATTGTTCGTCTTTGTCCGCCTTGTAGTCAACCTCGGCGTAGCCAGTGCCAGTCCCAGTGAGAACGGTTTCCAGTTCGACATCCGCGCTGAGCAGCAGCCGGCCCTCGAAAAGCTCGGTTTGCGTCACCGCAACACCATTCGATCGGAAGGATTTGAGACGACGGGATTTTCGTGCTTTGAAGAACATAGCTGCTACCCCCAGGTGAGTTGATCAAAAGCGGCAGAATCAGGCCGATGGAAAAACGACCTGAGGCCTTGACCTGCCAACGGCGGTCCAAATCGAGGAAACCGGGGCGCAGACAGAGAAATCCGGATGGATTGGGGTATGAGTTGAAACGGAAGTATTGATCCCAGGGATTCTAAGCAGCCAAAAATGACCGACTTACTGCAATCCTGACAAGGACAGGCTCCGCTTGGCAAGGCATCGTCAGGTTGCAAAACACTTTGGAAAAACAAATTGTTTCAAATCGTGAATGGTTTGCTGCTGGCACTGTTTCCGATTTGCATCGGTCATTCAAAAAACCATGGATCATCCGGGCGTCGCAGGTGCTGGAAGACATGGAAAAGCTTCTGGATAATGGTCCGCATGTCAGACCCATGTCTTTCCCATGCCAGGCGGGCAGTTTCTGGTGAAATCATCGGGATATTCCCGGGGCCGCGCCGCATCGCCTCTATCCGAGCATTCAGGCGTCGTCGGAGAGTCTCTGAATCGGCAGTGGTTTCTGACGACAACGTGATCACTCGACGCCCGGAACGACGTAATTCGGCAGAGTAATCGCGGTGGGTGGCCAGCACGAGTCTCTGGTCGCAGCGAAAAAGCCGTCGCCGGAGTGTCCATGTGAGCCACTGGGCATCGTCGATGAGGATGGGGTCCCCATCCGTACGGATCTGTGGCGGCTGACCAATGGGAACAGGCGAATAAACAGCTTTAGGCAGGGCGGCGAGCAGTGCGAGCAGATGTGTGGTTTTTCCGGAGCCCTGACGGCCCATGAACTGAATCGCTGCAGGCCGGGAGTTGTGTTCAGCGTGGCGATTCAGGAATTCGAGGGCTTCGGCGAGATCAAGCTCGGCCAGGCGTGGTGATTCAGCGGCACTGAGCGCTCCGAATGGATTCCTGCGGAGATTCAGGTGGGCGAACGCGAGCTGCACAATGGGTGTCCGGAAGACTGTTCGCGAGGCCGCTTATTTCTGTTTCGGGAGAGGAATCGAAATGGTGTCCATGGCAGCTGGAGAATCCGTGGCGGATGCGGGCGTCACCTTCTTCCCGGGGTCAATTTCTCGATCACGAACGAAGCCTCGGGTCCGACTGGCGGCTGCCTGTGTGGTATTCTTTCCCGGCAGCAAAACCTCAGTTTCCTGAGAGCTGACGGTGCGACCATCCTGATGAATGAGCTCGACCTTCAGACCACAATTTACCTGGTTTCTGTGGCTGCGTGTATATGGAATAAAGACACTGTAGGAATGTCCTAACGTCCCTTCGCCGCGATGCGCTTCCCAGGCATCGTCATCAAATTCGTATTGATGCAGCAGACTGGGTTCGTCTTCTGACTCAGGGTCATACTCGTCGAAGACAGAAATAACCACCTTGCCGTTGACTCGGCAGCCGGTTTGGCCACCAGGTCCGAAAAACAGAATCTGCCCCGCGAAGCCCCGGGCATTTCTACCTTTTTCGTCCTTGCCATGGGCGGCTTCCCAAAGTGTTACGATGCGACCGATGTTGCGTTCGACTCGGGGGCGGCCGACGAGTCGCCCCGGATCGCGAATCAGAGTGCCGGGGTGACGCAGCAGGGAACCTGCCTGGCAACCTGCCAGCAGCGTGGCGGGCAGGATTGCCAGGATCAGAGTGCAACGGTTTAAGAGAGTGCTTCGCATTGTGCCAACCTTTACAGTCGGTGCAGCTCACTTGTTTTGTTTGCGGGATTTTCGTGGTGCCGGCGCTGGTGGTGGTTCCGTTGCCGGCTTGTCAGGGGCCGGGGCAGCTTCCTGATGTGGCGGTGTTGTGGTGTCAGGTTCGAGCATTTCACGAATGGGCATTTCCGGTGACAGCACAGCTCCGGGGCCCGGTTCGGTGATGGTCATGTCCTGGCCCGGCACGCTGTAGAGCGGTCCGTGCAGCTGTTCTGCGTCAGATTCAATAAAGTGCAGACGTTCCGCTTCAACCTGTTTCAGCAGTTCAGAATCAACGTCGCTGAGCACGATTCGTGGTGTGAGGAAGATCAGCAGCTCGGTGCGGGACGTTGTGGTACCGTCATAACGAAATGCGCGGCCGACAATTGGCAGGTCACCGAGCCATGGCACCTTGCGTTCCAGTGTGCTGTCGGACTTGGTGATCATACCACCCATGACGATGGTCTGGCCGTTTGGAACGTTGACCACGGTGACGGCCTGGGACTGATTGATGATCGGGGATTCAATGGCTGCGCCGTTTCCATTTGCGAATACGGGCACGGTGTTGCCGGAAAGTGAACTTTTGTCCGCAAAGACGCTCATGGCAATGATGCCGTCCGGTGTGATCCTGGGAGTCACTCTGAGCGTGATACCAACCTGTTGCTGAGTGATGTTTGGACTGGCGCCAAAGTTATTCGCGGAGGCTCCTGTGACGATTGGCACCTGTTGGCCGACGGTCACGAAGGCCTCATTGTTATGGGTGGTACGGACCTGAGGCCGGCTAAGTACCTGAACGGTGCGTCGGGCCGCCAGTGCACGAAGCAGAACGCTGACGGCGTCGGACTGAGCAGAAAACACGAAGCCACCAAACCCCAGCGCTGTGTTGCTGCGACCCAGTGAAAAGTTGCTCAACCCCTGTGTGGCGACAGTACTGGGATTGGTACCGCCAGTAATGTAGTTACCGCCAAGGGGTACTGTGGTGTTGTTAAAGTTCAGGCCGGGACCTGCTGTGATCGAGGTGGTGCCGCCTGCAGTTGTCGTGGACAGGCTGCGGTCAAGCAGCAGCGGGTCCTGAAAGCCAAGCTCAATTCCAAATTCGTCCGTGGCATCCAGCGTCACTTCGACGATGAGCGCCTGAATCACGACTTCGGGTGGCTGGGCATCGAGCTGTTCAATGATCTGGACGATCTGATTGAAGTACTGAGGTGAAGCACTGACGATCAGCGAGTTGCTGTTGATATCGGGAGCAACCAGAACTTCCTGACGCAGGCGTTCGATATTGCTGAGCAGATCTTCAGAGCTGTCCTGCAGGGCCTGCTGCTGTTCTAGGAAATCCAGCAGCGTAACAGAGACCTGTTCAGCCGGAGCATTGCGCAGTGGAATCACCGATGTGGATCGCTGGCGAGTGTCATCGGAATCCAGCCGAAGCAGGACTGCCTCAACAACGCTGAGAGATTCTGCACTGCCAATCGCGAGCACAGTATTGGTGCGAATATCTGCGGAAAATCGCAGCGGAATCAGACTGCTTGAGGAGCCTTCTGTGCCTGCCAGCTGGACTCCCAGCTGATCTTCCTGATTGGTGTTCTCGAAGAGCGTCGTCAGCAGGTCAACAGACTGCTGTGCGTCGGCATTCTTCAGTGAGAAGACCTTGATTTCAGAGATGGCACCGGGAGTCTGATCAAGTTCACTAACAAGTGCCTCAAGCAGGCTCATGCTGGCTTCTGGAGCCGCAAGAATCAGGCTGTTGGAACGGGCATCAAAGCTGACTCGAACATCAGCAAGAATCCCTGAACGAATCAGCTGCTGAATACCTCCGGCAGACGCAAGGAATTCGACTGCCACGGATTTATTGTCCCGCAGCTGCTGAGCACCCTGCTGGTTTCCACCGAAACCACCGGCACCCTGCTGACCGGCTGTCTGCTGAGGCGGACTGATGACTGCCTGGATCGCCTGATTGATGGTGGTGCTGAGTTCTTCAGCGACCGCGTTCTTCAGACGAATCACTTTCATCTGTGATGTGGAGGCGGGATCATCGATGTCAATGCGCGCGATCAGTTTGCGAACTTCGGCAAGTTCATTTGGCCGAGCCTGCACCACCACGGAGTTGGTGCGGACGTCGGCAAAGGTTCGCAGTGATGTTCCCAGCCCCGGTCGGTCCGCATAGAATTCCGTGAGCGAGGTCACGACCTGCGACGCGATCGCGCTCTTCAGAGGAAAGACCTCAAATTCAAGATCGGGGCTGAGCGGCTTGTCAAGTTCTGCTGCCAGCTCAAGGATGGTTTCGCGTTCGATTTCAGAAGAAATAATCAACAGGGCGTTCGGCTGGACGACGGGAATGAATGCAGCGGCCTGGCGGGTGTCAGTACCGGTTCGCTGCCGCTGTTCCGACAGTTCTTCGTACACACTGGTAAGCAGTGTGGCCATGGCTTCGGAATCGACATTCTCCAACGTCAGCACGTGGATTCCGGGAAGCGAACCGACGCTGACTTTCTCCAGCTGCTGGATGATCTGCTCGACCCGATCGACGTCCGCGGCGTTGCCTTTAAGAATCAACAGCCCAAGATCCTGCATGGCCTGGATATTCACTTCACCACGCAGATTCACAGCCGGTCCACCCTCAGACTCCGGCTTTTCATCGGCGGATGGCTGGCTGTCGGCTGGTTCCTGAGCACGGGCTTCGTCGGCCATCGTAACCAGCTGATGGATGCGGTCATTCAGCTGTCTGGCTGTCTGTGCAGGGATGCCATTATTCGGGAGCAGCTTGACCGCTGATTCACTACTGACATCGGCGGGGCGATCAAGGTCTGTGACAAGTTTTCGAAGATGCGGCAGCCGTCTTTGAGGGGCTTCGATCAGCAGCGAGTTGGATTCCTGATCAATCCCGATGCGAAACAGCACGACAGGCTCGGATTCCGTGGAACCTTCGACGGGATTGCTCTTCACCACATAGCCGGGAAACCCGCCGAGCCCGGGCTTTTCCAGCTCTGCTCGATTGCGGAACACGACGTACAGCGTGCGGGCCACGTCGGAAGCGGAGCCCTGTTCAAGCGGAATCTCTTCCGTTTTCAGCGGTGACTCATCAGCAGCCAGCGCGGCTGCAGTTTCGGCGGCCGCCTGCTTTGCTGCGGTTTCCTGACGAGTCGCCGAGACCGGGCGAATACGGCTGGTGCGAGGATTTCTGGTGCCCTCTGGGGCGGCTGTTTCTTCAGCTCTGGCAGGAACGATGGACGGCGTGCGAGTCTGGGTTTTGGGTGCAGCAGCCTTCGATGTGGTGGCTGCTCGAGACGCAGGCTTCGCTGGAGCAGGTGCCTCCGCCTCGTCTGCAGCCGATTCCAACAGCTCATCTTCGGACGTGCCGATACCGCCGGAACCCATGTTCTTTAAAAGCTGCTTTGTCACCGGCGATCGAGGTTGAGAAGAATCGCCGTTCAGCCTTGGCCGCGCATATTCGGTGCGCGCCTGGTCGAGGTTCAGAACGATCAGAAACCCGTTCTGGTGCAGCAGTCGATAGCCAAGCGGTTCGAGTTCGCTGTTGAGAATTCGCACGGCCGACGTGACGTCGTAGCGAGTGCGGTCGCGGCGAGCAAAACGGCCAGGCGGAACCTTTTCCATCACCAGCGTGAGCTTGCTGCTTTCGGCAAGGTTCTTCAGCACGCGGTCCCACGAGGCGTCGAAGTAATTCAGACGGATTCCGTCCTCCGCCTCCACGAGCTGCGGCTCTGGTGCACCTTTCAGTGCCTCTCTGAATGATTTTTTTCCGTCTTCCGCTGCGCCCAAATGCAGATGCTGGTTCAAGAGCACGCACACAGACGCTGCAGAACCAATCAGTCCGGCAGCCACCAACCCCTGACGTTTCACCGCTGCGATCCTTAAAAAAAAACAGGCTTTAAGGAGCCCCCCGGAAGCAGTTTGCTGGTTTTTATCGTTCCCGAAACCCAATCGCAGCGGGAAACGCTTTGCACCACGACGTCGCCTTGTCGCGGTTAAGCCAGTCAAAACTGATTCAACGGTTGTGCTGGTATATCGGCCTGTGCAGGGTGTGTCGATTAGACGGGTTTCAGGGATTGCAAGGATCCAGTGGAAGATGCGCGAAAAAACGCCGGAGGATTTCCCCGGCGTTTGACGGAAATTTGTGGTTTGAGCACTGCTCAGGGGCTGGCAGGAGCGTCATTTTCATTGTGGGCGACGATCGCGACGATACCGACAGCACCACCGGCCATCAGTGCCAGGGCGTACGGATTCATCAGCACGCCGCTCATGGAGTTACCGGCCACGGCGGCTTCACCGGGGGCGACAAAACTTTCGGCCGGAATCATCTGGCCGCGAACGACCTGCTCGTCCACCACCATAATCAGGCGTGCGGAGGCATTCGGCGGAGCGACGTCGGAGCTCCAGAACCGCACCAGCTCTTTCTCTTCTCCTGTGTTGACAACATGTCCACCGTTCCGCAGGCCGTGTACTGCAAAGTTTCCGTTGTCGTCGCTGGTGGCTGAGGCAATCACATTCCTGCCATGCATCAAATTGACGACCACTCCAGGTACCGGGTGGGACTCTCTGTTGAGCACGACTCCGCTGAGAGACCCTGAGTGCAGTCGGACATCGCGGGACCGCAACTGCACAGGCTCGTCCGCCAGCACTGGGGCAGTAACGAGTGTTCCGATGAGGACCCCAGTGAACCACCGTTTGCAATCGCGAAGCATGTCGCCCCTCCTGTGGGCTGATCTGAAAGACCTGAAACAGGCCGTTTCTGATCTTTCGGCACAAATCGCGGATCATGCAAGCGGTTCTGCAGCACGTCGCCGAAAATTCAACCAGGAGCTGCTCTGAATTGTCTCGGGATTCCTTGAAGGGCAATTTCCCGCTTTAGTCGGGTTCTGACGAAGAAATAGCCAGGACGGGACTTGAACCCGTACGTCCCTTCCAGGACCCGGGATTTTAAGTCCCGTGCGTCTGCCGATTTCGCCACCTGGCCGCGGTGCACAGCATAACACAGGAATCGCCCAGGACACAAACCGGACAAATCACCTTTTCCTGGCCTTCGCCGGACATGGCGGGTGCAGAAAAGAAGCATGTCCATACTTGCTTGCGGGTTAGGCCGGAGCAGTGGGAAATGGTAACCGTTCACAGTTTCCGGATTGATTTTCGAAAATGGAGAAGAATGTGCGATACCTCGCGCGTGACACGGATGTCCGAGATTCATCTGGAATTGTTGAATGAGATGACGCCTGCAGGCCGCGCGTTGGTCGAAATGCTGTGCTTGCGTATCCAGGAGCAGGATCAGATCATTGCATCACAGCAAAAGCGCATCGAGGAACTCGGGCGTCGGCCTGGCAGGAACTCGCACAATTCCTCCCTGCCACCGTCGAGCGACAGACCAGGGCAGCAACCTGTGGGCACGGCGAAGCCGAAATCCAGACGCAAACGCGAAGGTCAGGCTGGGCATGTCAGGCGAACTCGTGATCTGATTCCCACGGAACACCAGATTCATAAAAGCTGCCATCATCTGTGGAATCTGTGAAATCTGTGGTCCAAATCCGAATCCCTTGTTTTAACCACAGATCACGCAGATTACACAGATGCGCGACCGAACCTGTGATCTGGAATCTGTTTCAAAACTGACTCATTCATGATTGAAATTGTCGCTGGTCTGGACGCATTCAGCGCGTTTCGCAAGTAGCAAATCCGTGAAATC
>JBJTOP010000058.1:0-21071 GCA_046074645.1 Planctomycetaceae bacterium
TGGGTGGCATGGGCGGCATGGGCGGCGGTGGAATGGGCGGCATGGGTGGAGGCCAGGGCTTCTTCTCAATACCGCCGGAAAAGACCATTAAGGTGCCATTCCGGTCAGCCTGTCTGAATCACGGCAAGAATGAACCTAATCCTCATGTTGAGTACCGTCTGGTGCGAACCACTGAATACACAGACGATCCGGTTTTGGCCGAATTGATTCGAATGGTTGGTACGGGCCGGATGGATCAGCAAGCGATTCAGGCGGCCATCTGGACTCGCACCGATAACCTCAGCTTCGAGCAGCTGGCTAACAAGCAGGTGCGTGGCATCCAGGGCATTCGCTACTATCTCCGTCCCGAGCAGATTGCTCGCGGCCGGCAGCTGGTGACCACGGCTGAGGTGCAGGTGAAAGAACGTGGCGACCAGCCTGAGCGAAAGCTGACGGCTCCCGCTCGAGTCCGCTAGAGCACAGCGTCGGGTTCGCATCAGAATTTTCAAGGGCCGGTCTGAATTTCAGGCCGGCTTTTTTCGTTCACAGCGGGGGGATTTGTGGTGGGGCAGAGTTCGTCGTGGTCGGTCCGAGTAACGAAGGATACACTGGTCTTCAGTGCAGCGCATTTCATCACCTTCAACGGAACCATTTGTGAACGTCTGCACGGACACAACTGGCGGGTGGAAGCAGCAATCGAGGGTGCCCTTGACGAGAATCAGTACGTGTTCGATTTTATTGCTCTGCGGGACGGTTTGCAGACTCTGGTTGGTGAACTGGATCACCGGGTATTGCTGCCGGCCAGTCACCCGCGGATTGTGGTGATGGCATCGGAAGACGGACGTGAAGTCACGGCACGTTTTGAGGATCGTCGCTGGGTGTTTCCGGTGGAAGACTGCAGAATCCTTCCCATCAGCAACACGACGGCGGAGCTGATTGCCCAATGGCTGGCAAATTCGTTATCTTCTCGGTTGTCGTTGTCGTCGATTCCGGGAATGCGTCGACTTCGAGTGAGTGTTGAAGAGAATTTCGGTCAGTGGGCGGACTGCTGGCTGACTTTGAATGGCAATGAAAACTGAAGGCACAGCAAACATGGCAGACGCGTCGTCCGTGATCATCAACACGACCATGGAAACATTTCGTCAGGATGTGATTGAGCAGTCTGTGCAGCGTCCGGTGATTGTCGATTTCTGGGCTGAGTGGTGTGGACCATGCCGGCAGCTGATGCCGCTTCTGGAGAAGCTGGCGCACGAATTCAAGGGCGGCTTTTGCCTTGTGAAGGTGAATGTGGACCAGTTGCCCGAGATTGCGGGGGCATTTGGTGTGCAGTCGATTCCGTTTGTGGTGGCGATGGTTCAGGGCCAGCCGGCGGCGCATTTTGCTGGTATAAAAACGGAACCTCAGCTGCGTGAGTGGCTGCAGCAATTGTTGCCGTCACCGGCAGAGGAAGCATGGAATGCGGGTCAGCAGCATGAATCTGAGGGGCGGTTGGCGGAGGCTGAGGAGTGTTACCGCAAGGCATCGGCTCTTGAACCGGACGCCGCTCAGATTCGCATCGCGCACGCCCGGATACTGCTGGAGCTCAACCGAGATCAGGAAGCGCGAGAGGTCATCGATGAGCTCGAAAAACGGGGCTTTCTTGAACCCGAAGCGCAGCTGCTCAAATCACAGCTGGAAATTCGCGGCCAGGTGGAAGATTCCGGCGGTGTCGCAGAAGCTCGCACAGCACTGCAGGCCAACCCCGGCGACCTGACGCTCAAACTGCAGCTTGCGGAAGCTTATGGTGCTGACAATCGATTCGAGGAAGCCTTTGAACTGTTGCTTGAAATCATCCGCACCGATCGGGGTGGCGTGGGAACTCAGGCAAAGGAAGTCATGGTGCAGCTGCTGACTGTGATGGGTCCCAAATCGAAACTGGCCGGAGAGTATCGTCGCAAGCTGGCGACGGCATTTTATTAATCGGTTCCGGCGACGTCCTGCAGGCCGACCGGAGCTGAACGATGGTACTGCTGATTTCGGGGCTGATCTTTCTGTTATCAGGAGCTGCCGGGCTGGCGGACGAGATCCTCTGGTTCCGCATGCTGACGACGGTCTTCGGCGCGTCCGCTCCAGCGCTGGCGGCGACGACAGGCGCGTTTATGGCGGGCCTCAGTCTTGGCAGTGCGCTCGCGGCCGGAATGCAGTTGCAGCCTCGCAGGGCCGCAACCACGTATGTTCTTTTTGAATGCCTGATTGCCGCCGCAGCACTGCTGATGCCAGTTGCTCTGAATCTCTTCAGCAGTCTGCCGGATCTTGCGGGTACAGCAGCTGAGCAGCCTGGGCTCCGAGCTGTGGTTCGTTTCGCAGCCGTTTTTCTGCTGCTGTTGCTGCCAACTGGTTTGATGGGGGCGACAGTTCCGGTGATTACGATGGCAGTTCCTGCGCTGCAGCGATCGCAGGGGCGTGGATTTGGCTGGCTGTACGGCATGAATACTCTGGGCGCGGTTGGAGGCGCGGTAATCACGGGCTTCGTGCTGATTCCGGCACTGGGGATGACGCGTTCGATTCAGCTGGCAGCGTTATGCAATCTGTCGGCGGCTGCAGCGGCCTGGGTTTTACTCCGGCCAATGCTTCCGCGAGTTGTTGTGGTGCCGATTTCGGCAGAGGTCGTGGTGACGTCACCGCACGAATCATCGATGAAATTACGGAAATCATCCACGGTGGTGACTGCGTTTATCGCGGGATTTGTTTCACTGGCTGCCCAGCATCTTTGGTCGCGAACGCTGGTGTTTTCCTTCGATCGGCTGAAGAACACCACCTACAGCTTCTCTGCGGTGCTGGCCGTTTGCCTGTCGGGCATTGCCGCCGGTGCGTTGTGCTGGACATTGATTCCACCCGCGATTGGTGGCCGTCGCAATGTACGTGGCTGGCTGCTGTTGCTGATGAGTTTTTCAGTTGTAGCGTCGGTAGTGTTATTGCTGACGCTTCCAAAACTTCGCGACGAGATACATCCGGAGACGCTGCAGGTGGCCTTTCCGCAGGCCGTTCTGCAGGTCTTGTTGCGAACCATGGCGATCGTGGGCCTGCCAACGCTCCTGTCCGGTTTGCTGCTTCCGGCCTGCGTCCAGTCTGTGAGTGGAAAACCAGCGCGGGAAATCGGTCGAATTTACGCCTGGAACGCACTGGGTTCTGTTTTGGGAGCGGGCTTCGCTCCGTTTGTCATCGTCCCCTGCTGGGGTTTGTTTGGAGGACTGCTGGCGCTGTCCTGTCTGGCTGCAGCAGTGGCCTGCTGGCTGTTCTGGCCACGCAGCTGGCCGTTTGCTGCGGCGGCTGGTTGTTCCGGCCTTGTTCTGCTGCTGATTTTGCCGCGATTGCCAGCACCGGATACACTGCTTCCTGGTGAATTCGTAGTGCGAGCAATTGATGGTGCGACCGCATCTGTAAGTGTCATAGAAAACCCGCGTGGCGAGCGACGGATTTCCGTTGACGACGTCCCCGTGGCTGGCACATCGATGATTATGCAGACGGACCAGAAGAGCCTCGCGCACTGGGGAATGCTGCTTGCAGGACACCCCGAAAGAGCTCTGACCGTGGGCTTCGGGAGTGGCGGTGCGTCTGCTTCGTTTCTGCTCTACGACCAGTTGCAGCAGCTCGACTGCGTGGAAATTTCTCCGGAAGTCCCGGCGTGCGCTGATCTGCTCACGGCTGCCAATCACGGCTTGCTGCAGCGAAATCCAGTTGATTCGCGCTATCAAATTATTTATGAAGATGCTCGCGCCTATCTTCGAGGGGTCACCAGCACGTATGACGTGATCGTCTCCGACTGCACCGACCTGCGTTATCGTTCCAGTGCGAATCTCTATGACAGGGAGTACTTTGAGCTTTGTCGGCAGGCATCCACGGAGACCGGCTGTACGCTGATCTGGATGCCACTCGGTGGACTGTCCCGCAGTGCATTTCTGATGACTCTGCGAACCTTTGCCAGTGTGTTCCCGGACATGCATGTCTACTACCTTCATAATCGCTGGACTCACTACATTCTGCTTGCTGGTCGCCGCAGTGACTGGACGTTTCCGGTAGAGCGCGTCCAGCAGATGCTGACGGAGCCGGATGTCCGGGACGATCTTGCTGTGATTGGTTTCACCAGTCCGTACCGCATCGCGGCAACTCTGCTGAGCACAGCAACGGCCATGCGAGACCTGCTGCGGGAGGGCCCGCTGAATACTGAAGAAACGCCGCTGCTGGAGTTCCTTGTTCCCCGAGCCGATACCGGTCCGGATGCCGCTCAGAGAAATCTGAACCTGTTGCGTGCCCGGAGTGTCTCGATCACCAGCTTCCTGCCTCGAGATCTTCCCTCCGGAGAATTTGATCGCTACTCCCGATTTGCACTCGCCGCCAGACGGATCCTTGCAGCTCAGGAAGCGGAGCGTCGCACTGATGTCGAAACGGCGACTCAGGAATATGTCGCCGCCCAAAAACTCACTCCCGAAGACGAAATGCTGCGGGCAGCGCTCGACTTCCCGCAGCTCCGCGAAGCTGCCCAAAATGGTAACCCGACTGGCTGGCTGCTGCTCGCCCGGTCCCTCCAGATTCAGGAACGATTTTCTGAGGCCAAAACAGCGCTGGATCATTACCTCAGCGAACTTGAAATCCTTCGACGCACCCCGAATTCACCGCTTATTCAATACCTCGATCAGGCGGAAGCCTGGGAATCAACGGCGAAAATCTGGAAGCAGCAACTGGATTCGGTTCGGTGACAAAAACGCAATGGCATCCAATCCCCGCAACGGAGCCAGAGCCGGCTTGAATTTCGGCGTTCCTCAGGAGATACTTCAAAGCGGCAGCAGATTGTGCCTGGGCAGTCAGCAACTCTCAGAACGTCGCGACAGCCTGCTGCCAACAGTGCCCTGAAACATCCGCGCCCGTAGCTCAGTTGGATAGAGCAGCCGCCTTCTAAGCGGCAGGTCAGTGGTTCGAATCCACTCGGGCGCATTCCTTTTTGTTCCCCCTCTGAAACGACCGTCCAACCTCCATGATTCACGTCATCGCCACCATCAAGCTGAATCCGGGCACTCGCGATGCCTTCCTCGAGGAATTCCGCCGACTGATCCCCGCTGTCCATGCGGAAGTGGGATGTATCGAGTATGGTCCGGCAATTGACGCAGTCACTGATCTGCCGAATCAAACCCTGTACGGCGCGGACACGGTGATCGTTGTTGAAAAGTGGACTGACGTTGCTGCACTCAAAGCGCACTCCATCGCTCCTCACATGAATGACTACCGAGTGAATGTCAGAGACTACATACACTCGGTCGATCTGCGGGTGCTTGATCCGGCTGGTTAGGTTAAAGCACGCTGCTGCAGCGACATGAAGACTGTCCGACGCCCAAAGGTGGTGTCATTGACCGACTTTTCATGCGAGGGTGTGTCGGGAGCGGTCAGTCTCGGAGCGTTTGCAGGTCTTCCTCGATTGTCCTCAACAGCAGTTGCTGTTCATCTGTCGGGCCCACTGCGTGTGGCAGAGGCTGTGCAAGTTGCCTGATCGATTCCTTGAGTGCCCCCTTGAATGACTGTTTTTCTTTCACCGTCAGCAAGTGCTGTGGGATCCAAAGTTCGCGGACATGCAGCAGAGCTTTGTTGCGTGCGTTGAGAAATTTTGCAATGCGAGGATTTTCGGGTTCGAGCGCATAAGCGTGACAGAGAAAGAGACTGGCAAGTCGCAGCCAATCGCAGGACTTATGGTTCCGATCAACTTCAGGATCCAGGGACCTGTCGAAGAAGTGTTGTCGTGTCCACAGAAACTCGACGAAGGCTTCAGGGTCTTCCGGGTTATGTTCATGGACTTCCAGGCATTGATCAACCTTGTCAATGAGGACAGCCAGACCAGCTGGATCCTTCTGAAAGAGTTTGAGCGCCAGGAATCGGGCGGCAACTTCCAATTCAGACCATGTGGGCTGGCTTGCGGACTCCTTAATCACGGGAAAGACGGCATCGAGGAGTTGGTTTGTGACTGAGGTTGCGGCAACTTCGTGATTGCCGGACGGATTGGTTTCACCAGTATCTGCGGGCGCACTCAGGCGGTTATTGTCGAGAATATTGATGATTCTGAGCAGGACCTTCTGGTACTGTTGTCGGAGACGCAATTCGTTCTGTTCGCGTCGTGTCGCTGCCTGTTCGGCCGCCTCAGCGCGTTTCCGCAGCCCTTTTTCGCGTGCTGCCGCCTGGATGGTGATGCTGAGTTTTTATGTCTGTTGGTGTGCGGCCGAAACAGCGAAGCCGACTGCGAAGAGGAGTGCAGTTGCGGTGGACATGGTGAGCATTGCGATGCTGGGATTTCGAGAACACCAGCGGAGCAGTCGCGTGGCGTTACCGACGGGGCGTGCCAGAATCGGGCGCCCCTCAAGAAATGCTTCCAGATCTGCGGCGACGGCTGCTGCAGACGGATAGCGATCAGCAGGGCGGCGCGACAGGCATTTGAGGCAGATGTTTTCGATATCTTTGGAAAGACGAGGCTGCAGCCGACGTGGAGCCACCGGGTCCTCGGTTCAGATTCGCTGCAGCAGCACAGCTTTGTCATTCCCCATGAATGGCGGGATTCCCGTCAGCAGCTCGTAGAGGATGGCTCCAAGACCATAGAGATCGCTGCGATTATCCACGATGTGCTCGTCACCTGCCTGTTCGGGGGGCATGTAGAAGGGAGTTCCCAGGACTTGACCAACGCTGGTGAACGAAGGATCGTCAATCGCTCGAGCCAGTCCGAAATCTGAAAGCCAGAGCAAAAGTTCGCCACTCTGGTCACGCGGAAGTTCGTCTGGGTTTTGGGTACGGAGCAGGACGTTGGAGGGCTTCAGGTCGCGGTGGATGACCGCATGAGCGTGCGCGTGCTGCAGGGCCTTGGCGAGCACGAGGACGACTTCAGCGGCGTCCCGCTGTCGGAGCGGGCGATCACTCTGCCATTCGGCGAGAGTCATTCCGGGAATGAATTCCATCACCATCACCGGCTGAGAATGCTCAAGCATTATTTCGTGAACTGTCACAATGTGGGGATGTGAAAGTCGCGAAAGTACGATTGCTTCCTGAAGGAGTCGCTGTGCTCCGTTGTTTTCCGTTTGCTGATGTTTGAGTTTCTTCAGGGCGACGGGGCGTCGCATGATGTGGTCCCAGCCTTCCCAGACTTCACCCATGCCACCCGCACCGATTTTACGAATCCACGAGTAGCGGACGCTGGTGTGGCCAGCCTCTGCCTGATCGCAGGAATGATCACACGCGGCATCCGCGTGAGCAATTTGCGACGGGGCAGAACTGTTGCGTGCGCTGTTGCGAGCCATGACCAGCCATGTGGGCTCTGCAGCCGTGGGGGGAGTCATGGACAGGACTCCCACACAATATTCACAGGACTCCAGATGCTGCTCAAAATGTTCCGCTGCCCGATCGTCAAGGCGTCCGGAGAGGTAAGCTGAAATCAGGCTGCTGTCAGGGCAGTTTTTGTTCTGCAATTTCAACATTTGCACTTTCTGAGTCTGCAGCGTTGTGAGCCGGTGTCAGTCGAGCGACGGATCTTTTTCGAGAAGTTGGCGCATTTCTGCGGTGATCAGTCGTTGAACACGGTATCGAGCGGCGTACACGGCATTGATCTGCAATCCGCAGATCTCTGCTGCAATCTCGCCGCCAGCATTCTCGAGTGCGGTGATTCGAAACGCGTCCCACATCGAAGCCTGTACACGACTTTTTACGATGTCCATTGCCTGCTCAAGAATCTGATGCTCGAACAGTTTCCGGAACTCCTCCTCGAGGGATGTTCGTGCCTCAAGCGATTCATGGAATCTGACTGCGATTTCCGGTCGCATGGAACGTTCAGCGCGTGCAACAGCGTCACACCAGCAACGCCAGGCAATAGTTCGAATCCATGAGCGGAAACTTCCGGCACCTCGTCGACGGAATTCAGCGATTCGACTGAACACGATCAACAGGGTGTCCTGAATCAAATCATCCGCAATCCGGATCCTTCAGTGCCTGGGCGGAAGCCCCCGGCGATGTTTCGCACTGAAGGTGCGCGCGCTGGTGAGGGCGTTGGTGGAGTGTTTGCAGTGACCTTTTGCCCGCAGGCTGCCGCCATGCGGCTGGGATTGCGTTTGGAACCAGCGGTTGGGCGAAAGGCAGTTCTGGCGGCGTAGGTTTCCGGCTGAAGCTGGTACTACGAACTACGAACTACGGAGGACGGCCAAGGAAGGACGGTGAAGGTGCCATGCGGTTGAATTGTGCTGCAAGGCAGCGAGCTCACGGGGGGGCTGACCCGAGGAAATCATCGATCAGCATGATTTCGGAGTCAGCGGGGCCGGCTGTTTTCGAGACTGTTCCGGGAGCGTTCCGCGGTGTGGCAGGCGACGGCTTCGCTCCGGCTTTTGGCAGCGGTGCTGCGGGCAAAGTCGCAGGTGGTCGTGGCTTTGCGGGGGGATTGAGTAATTTGTCAGGAACGGGCGGCACTGGCGGAGGCGACGGCGTTGGAGTGGGAGTTACTGAGGTATTCTTTCGCGTTGACGGTGGTTTTACGGCTGGATTGAGAATGATCTTCGGAGCAGCGGTTGTGGCCGACTGCGATGACACAGATTTTGAAGACGACACAGATTTGACAGGCACTCCGCGAGGATTGGTAATGGGAGCGCCGGGTATCGTCGCGGGCTGCGTGGGAGGTACCGATACTGGTGGACTCGCTGGAGGCTGGGTTTTGCCGGGCAGCAAGGGCTGGATTGTTGTTCGCGGTGGACTGGACGACTGGGAACGTGGCATCAGTGAGGAGGTGGATGGAACCTGCGGTTTGGAAGATGAGGTGGGGCTGTCAGGTTGCAGCGCCGGTAATTTTGGCGCATCAGCGGGAGGCGGAAGCTGAATATTCCGGGCAGCGGGCGGAGCAGGAGGAGCGATACCTCCAGCGCCTTCAGCTTTTGGTGGGCGCGGGGTTGCCGTCTTACCGGGCGGTCTGGACTGAACACCTGCAGAGCCGTCGGGTTTCAGCGCGACGCGTGGTGCTGGATCCTGACCGATTTTTGGCGGGGCTTCCTGTGCGACGCGGTCGAGGTAGATTGAGAGAGCGTTGGCGGCGTGGAACAGCGGTGAGCAGCTGACGTACTGATTTTGGTTTGCATTCAGATCGAAGCAGGTGGTATTGATCGCGCGACGGACCCAGTCGGATTTCAATTCTTCCTGCGAGACAGACATCATCAGGAATTCAAGCAGGTGCCCCTGACTGGCCATGCGTTTATCGAAGTCCTGTTTGTATTCACGTGTCTTAAAGAAGCCTGATGAGAGGCTGCCGTCAGAGTTGCGGTAGACCTTTGCAATCTCAATGTACTTTTTGACCTTTTGATCTGCAGCAAACCAGATGCCGCGGAGTGGCTTGCCGGAGCGGAGATACACGTTTCGAGCGCGAGCAAGTGCAAAGAGTCCGTGGGTACCTCCACAAGGGGATGTGGGACCGCCAACGGGTTTTGCTGTTTCCAGCTGCACCAGTTTCTCAATGCTCCATTCCTCGCCCGATGCATTGACCCAGCGGGCTTCCGGAGGCAGGTACGTGCAGAGAGCCCAGAGCGTCCACGTGATTTCTTCTCGAGAATTCACGGTCATTTGGGCGTTTTTTAGCATGTCCTGCATGGTGATCGGTCCTGCAGGTGTTCCGAAGGTTGCGTCGAGCGGAAGATTGCAGGAGGCCAGCATTGCGAGGAACTGATTGATGTGACCTTCGAACCAGTAGGGCTGGCTGTAGGGATGTGCGCATCCGCCGTGGTCCGTCTTCTGGAACCAGGATTCCTTCTGAAAACTCGGACCGGTTTGAATCCATTCCAGAGCGTTTATGACCTGCCCGTTGTGGGACAGCAGTAAATCCTGTCGGAGTCCAAGGAGTCCGTGCATGATTTGCCAGGGAGTGTGGTCCTGCGCGGAAAGAAGACGGCGGCGGGTGACTTCGCGAGTGTCCCAGACGAGCTTATGCAACGGATCGGAGGACTCCTTCACCGCGCGCGATGCCTCACGAACCGGAATTAGTCCGTTTCCATTCGACAGGATCACAACTGGTTCGCTGCTGGCTGACCCACCATCGCCCCGCACTGGCTCGGACTGAGCCTCGCAGACGGATGAGTACGGCACTGCACAGACTGCGATCAGCAGCAGACACTGCCGAAATCCGGTCTGCACTCCCCAAGAACACATTCCCGTTGCTCCTGTGCACCGAATCGCGATTGGCAGTTCGGCAGTGACAATTCAATTCAGACGCGTTAGTTTTCGGACTTCGGAGTCTTTCTCTTCAGCGCATCAAAAGTCGTGGCAGAGGAATTGCCGTCACTGAACATCAGCAGAATTTGCCGTCGCATTCGGCGATCCGGAGCAGGCCCCACCAGATCATTGAAATACTCCGGGAATTCCGGAAGGGAGTTGTGAAATGGCCACATCAGTCGTGTTGGCAAGCAGTTCACGATATCGGCAGGAATTGCTGACAAGGCTTTTGCGGAACTTCATTTGCTGCGCCCCGGAGGTGGACGAAGATTCAGTCAAACAGTCGGGGCTTTCCCCCGAGGCGGTCGCCACTGAGTTGGCTCGCAGGAAGGCGGCGTGGGTTTCGGAGCGGTATCCTGAAAGCGTCGTGATTGGCTCTGATCAGCTGGTGGATCTGGATGGTTGCATCTTTGGGAAGCCTGGCAGTGAGGAGCGAGCCCGTGCGCAGCTTGCGGCGTTTTCCGGTCGACGCCATCGACTGCTCACAGCCGTTTGTGTTCGTGGTCCGCAGCGGACAGTGGAGTTTCTGGATGAGACGGTTTTGTGGATGCGGACATTGACGATGGGCGAGATATCGGCGTGTGTGGAGCGTGATCAGCCTCTGGATTGTGCGGGCAGCTACCGTATTGAGGGGTGCAGTGTGTCGCTGTTTGAGCGAATTGAGTGCAGTGATCAGACGGCGATTATGGGACTGCCGCTTTTGCGTTTGTCGGCGGTTCTTCGAGACCTTGGCGTGCGTTTCTGACTGATTGCCAACGCCCATGATTTCCCGCTATCCATTCGATATTTTCGGCGTGGGCTGCTAAAACCCGCGGGGTACGTTCATCGAACGCAATCGGACAAACCTTCTGAACGCCCGAAATCCCAGAGTCTTCCATGTCGCTGTTGCTTGAGAAAATCCGCAAATCGTACAGTCAGCCGGGGGGTGAACGTCTTCCAGTGCTGGGCATCGATCACTATGCACTCGCACGGGGCGAACAGGCAGCTCTGCTGGGGTCAAGCGGTGGTGGCAAGACCACGCTGCTCAACATCATCGCTGGGATCCTGACTCCGGATTCCGGTCGAGTCATTGTGGACGGACGGGACCTTGCGGCCATGCCGGAAGTCGTCCGCGACCGCTATCGTGCAGCGAAGACAGGGATCGTATTTCAGACCTTCAACCTGCTGCCCGCCTTTACCGCACTGGAAAATGTGATGCTGGGGATGGCATTCAGCGGTCGCGGGGTGGATCGGGGGTTTGCCCGGACACTGCTCGAGACGGTCGGCCTCGGACATCGACTCAATCATTCCCCCAAACGCCTGTCCGTAGGTGAACAGCAGCGAGTGGCCGTCGCGCGGGCACTCGCAAACCGCCCGGTGCTGCTGCTGGCAGACGAGCCGACGGCAAATGTCGATCCGGCCAACCAGCAGAAGGTCCTTGACCTGATCTGCAACACCTGCCGCGAACACAACGTCTCGCTGCTGATGGTCACACATTCGCTCGAAGCAGCGGGACTGTTCAGCCGTGTGGACCGTCTGCCGGACTTCAATCACCCGGAACTGTGTCGTCAGCCGCAGGAGCAGTCTGTATGAATTTGCTGACTATTGCATGGAAAAGTCTTCGTCAAAGAAGGCTCGCATCTTCGCTCACCGCCCTCAGCATCGCTCTTGGCGTGATGCTGATGGTGCTTGTGCTGGTGATCTTTGGCGCCGTCAACAGCGCGTTTACTCAACGAAGTGTTGGCTATGATCTGATCGTCGGACCGAAGGGCAGCGAGCTGCAGCTGGTCCTCAGCGCCGTCTATCGGATGCAGCCACCTATCGAAAATCTGCCCTATCCCTACCTTGAACAGCTTCGCAGTGATCGCCGTGTTGTTTCCGCTGTTCCGCTGGCCTTCGGTGACGTGACGGAGCAGGGCGATTTCCCGATTGTCGGCACGACGCCGGAGTATTTCGAAAACGACTACATGCCCGGTCAGAAGTTCCTCATGCGGGGCCAGCGAATCGGCAAGCTCTTCGATGCGATTATCGGGGCTGCTGTGGCCCGTGAAAATGGCTGGGATCTGGGCACCAGCTTTTCAATCGTCCATGGCGGGGCGGAAAGCGAAGATGTGCACGATGAAAAGTTCACTGTCGTCGCAGTGCTCGCACCTACCGGTACCGCCAATGATCGCACTGTGTTCCTGAATCTGCAGGGATTCTACGCCATCGCCGGTCACGAAAAGCCAATTGATGAAGTCGAAAAGCGTCTTCGCGATTTCTATTCCGCTGACCCTGAACGTCTGGCAGCATCCCTGCAGCAGACGCAGCAGTATCGCGAGGCCATCGCGGCACGAGCGGCCGCTGCAGATCCGGGTGCGTTGCCAGCACCAGTCAGCCCGGAGGCCATGAAGGAGGTCACCGCGATCCTTGTTCGTACCCGCCCGGAAACTCCGTTCGACGCTATCAGCCTTTCCGCAGAACTGAAGAAAGGCATTCAGGCTATGGCCGTCAATCCAGTTCGGCCAATCCAGCGGCTCATGAGTGGTCTGATTGGTAATGTACAGAAAGCCCTCGTGGTGCTGACTGTGATCATTATTCTCGTCTCAGGCGTCGGCATCTTCGTCAGCATCTACAATTCAATGTCCGACCGACGGCGGGAAATCGGCATCATGCGAGCTCTGGGCGCGGGCCGCCATCATGTGTTTGGCATCGTGCTCGCAGAATCCGCTTTGCTCTGCTGCGGTGGCGGCCTCACGGGATGGCTCGCCGGTCACGGTCTGGCCATCGCTTCGGCTCCGTGGGTCATTCGACAAACCGGACTCCTGATCAATCCATGGGCTCTGAATTCCCTCGAGGTCTGGCTCTTTCCGATCCTTGCAGGTCTCGCAGTGCTGGTTGGTTTTCTACCGGCCATGACAGCCTACCGCACGGACGTCGCTGACGCCCTCGCTTCGTGATTTGTTCAGCGGTAACGACTGATCCGCTGTCCCCGGACAGCCTGCGCAACGCCCAGCAGAAACGCGCAATTCACCAGCAGAAAGCTCCATGCGAAACCTGCACCGGGGACGATGCGTTTGCCGCGGGAGATGGCATGAATGCCAGCCAGCAGAAACAGTGCGGCCCACGGAATCAACATGGCGAAGGACAGAATCCCGGGTGAAATCGCCGATCGCAGTGCGGCACTGGCAAAGGCAACAATCACAAACACCGGTGACAACCAGCGAAGCAGTTTGTGAGACCAGAGGGCGAAGGCGTAGCCCGGATGTCGGAAGGGATTGAGGAGTGCGGGGCGCGACCACGTGCCCTGCCAGTTTCGCAAAGTCATACGCACACGTCGCCGCAGAGTCACCGTCAGGTCCTCCGGCAACTTCTCGAAAGCTACGGCGTCCGGGACGTGTTCCACTCGCAGTCCCTGACTGACGACGTCCAGAGGGACAACGCAATCTTCGCCGATGGCTGGATCCATCGGGACGAAGGCGGAGCGGCGAAGGGCAAATGCAGCGCCGGAGACCACGGCAAGGATTCCCAGCTGTGACTCCAGTCTCCGCAGCAGCATTTCATAGACCCAGTAGCGACCTTCGCTGGCCTGTATTGAACCTGACTCTGCGACCTGCCTGGTCAGCCTGCCATCCACAGCGCCGACAGTGGGGTCCAGAAAATAAGCGGCTGTGCGTCGCAGCCAGTCAGTGCGAAATTCTGCATCCGCGTCGGTAAAAACGATCACTTCCGAGTTGATCCGGGTGATGGCGAGGTTCTGCGTACCGGTTTTGCCAAGACCGGGACTTTCGAGCAGCTGCACGCGAGCATCCCGCTGAGCCAGCTCTCGAACGATGGCTGCTGTTTCATCAGTGGACCCGTCAGAAGCCACGAGGAGAGTCAGTCGATCTGCCGGGTAGTCACAGGCGAGCACATTTTCGATACGGCTGCGGACAACGGCCTGCTCATTGTGTACTGTGAGCAGCACAGTGACGGACGGGAGTGCTGAATCGGCCACGGAATCGACGTCAATCACGACGCTGCGATGATGGAGCAGACAGAGCATCCGCAAACATCTGCCGTAACCGTCATAGATCCAGAAAAGCATCAGGACAGAAGCCGCGGAGAGACACAGGAGCACCTGGAGGTCCTGAAGCTGGTGTAGTGTGGTTGTGGATTTCAGGGCATAACATCGGCTGAGATTGAATTCCCGCCCCCCTGATGGTAGAGAGATAGCAGATCCGGAAAATAACGGCAAGAGCGCGATTTTTGGGGTTCCCGATGCGACTGATTATCGGCACAGATGAAGCAGGCTACGGTCCAAATCTGGGACCGCTGGTGGTGACAGCCACGGCCTGGCGCTGCGCCAGCGACATGGTCGCCGAAGACCTCTGGCACGGCCTCCACCGCGTGCTCACAAATGCGCCCCGAGCCGGCGATCACAGGTTATACGTGGCTGATTCCAAAGCCGTCTACCAGTCCGGAGACAGTTTGGAATCTCTGGAAGTGCCTGTACTAGCTTTTATGGGTCTGCTGGGGGAACAGCTGCAGACGATGGAGGATCTTGGGGCTGTGCTGTGTGGCAGCGAGTTTTCAGCTGGATACCAGGCGGAGCCGTGGAACGCGGAGGGAGGGCCACGGCTGCCAGTTGATTCCAGTTCTGAGCACATTGACGAGTGGGTTCAGGAACTGCGTTCGGCTTTGAAAGAGGCCGGGACTGAGCTGCTGGGCATTCGCAGCCGTGTGATCTTTCCGGAGGAATTCAATCGTCTGGTGGCTGAGGTGGATTCCAAGGGAGCGGTTCTTTCAGCTGCCACACTCAGACTTGTGCGGCAGCATCGGGACGCTCACGCGACAGAGCCGGCACTCGTGGTTTGCGACAAGCATGGAGGAAGAAATCGCTACGACGAACTGATCGGAACCCATTTCGATGATCAGTTTGTGTTTCGCCTGGAGGAGTCTCGCGAGCGGTCGCGATACAGAATGGGCAGCATGGAGTTCTGCTTTCGGACAAAAGCGGAGGCACTGCTTCCGGCTGCATTGTCGTCGATGGTCTCCAAGTACGTCCGTGAACTGCTGATGCGACAGTTCAATTCGTGGTGGCAGGCACGAGTTCCCGGCCTGAAGGGTACTCAGGGCTATCCAGTGGATGCAAGGAGATTTCTGGATGATGTTGAGCCGCATCTGCAGCGTCTGAATATCAGGGCTGAGGCGTTGTGGAGGAATCGCTGACCCCCGACTGCGGCGGCTCAGATTTATACAGCCCCAGATCAAACCGCTGCCAGAAATCCGCGGTTGAAAGCGGCTCGTTGATGTCGGTTTGAATCTGAGTCAGAGACTCCATTTTTCGCAGCACTTCGATACCGGAGGTGATGCGCGCCGGAGTCAGCGTAATTCGCTGCAGGCGAAGACCGGAGAGCGGTGTGAGATCGGTTATGGCAGTTTCAGCAATGTTCAATCGCCGCAAACGGACAGCAGAGCTGAGCGGTGTGAGGCTGGAGACGCGGGTGCGGGCAATATCAAGACTTTCCAGCGATTTCAGGGGCAGGCTGGAAAGATCGGAAACCTCGGTGCCTGCAAGCCAGAGCGTTTCGAGGGGAGCGGTTTGAATGAGCGCAAGGTGAGTATCGGCGAAGGGCAGCCCGAGCAGATTCAGCTGTTTCAGAGGCAGACCTTCGAGCGGAGCGAATTCGGTGACTTTGGTATTCTGGAGCTTGAGCACGGTCAGTGGCATGCCGCGGAGCAGAGAGATGTCAGCGACAGGCGTGTTTTCCAGATCGAGGCGTTCAAGCTGCATACCGGCGAGCGGGGCAAGGTCAGCAACCTGTGTCATCCCAAGGTCCAGAGCGATCAGTGGAAGTCCCTTCAGTGGTGCGATACTGCGGATTCCCGACTGGTAAAACGACGCTTCTTTGATGTCGTTGCCCTGCATGACAAAGTTGGCCTGCCAGCAGTTGAGTTGCCGTTTGATGTCCTCGGGAGTGACGGTGAGCGTGGTGGACTGTTCGAGCGCGGCTCGACGGGCAACTTCAACCGCTTGATCCGTTGATGGTGTTTCGCTGCAGCCCGAGAAAACAGCAGGAACGCACACAGCAAGCATCACGGCGAATTGACGAATGCAGTTTGCCGGAAAAGCAGGCATTTGAATCATTCGGGAGGACTCCATTCCTGAGCCATACGAGTAAACTGGTCGCCGCGATCGCGATAGTCGCGAAACCAGCCATAGCTGGCGCAGCCTGGAGAGAGCAGCACCATATCGCCTGAGCGACTCATTTCAACCGCCAGGCGAAATGCGGTTGAAAAGTCCGGGGCAATCAGTGCCTGAGGAGCGGGGCCGGCAGAAGAATTCTGCAAATGCTGCTGCAGCACAGTCGCCGTCTGGCCCATCAGAATCACTCCTCGAGCGTGTCTGCAAATCGCATCGGCCAGTGGCTGCAGGTTCTGTCCTTTGTCGTAGCCTCCTGCCAGCAGCACTGCGCGGCCGGATGCGTGCTGCAGGGCCGCGACAGCGGATTCCGGCGTGGTGGCGATCGAATCATTCCAGAATTGTCGACCGCCACGTTCCGCAACACACTGCAGCCGATGCGGCAGGGGACGCCAGCAGTCTAATGCTGCGGAAAAGCTTGTTGGTGGAACGCCCGCCAGCCATGCGGCGCAGCAGGCGGCCGCGACATTACAGCGATTATGGTGCCCTGGCAGCTGAGACGGTACGGACAACAGCAGACAGTCTTCAATCCGACCGCTCCCCTTCCTCAGGATCAACGTGCCCGCTTCGAAAAACGCTCCATCCTTCCCGGAATCTTCAAGGCCAAACTCATACCGTCTGCCCCGCAATCGCCATTCGACGCCAGCTGCTGCGGGCTCGTCCTGCGGTATCGGCACGATGCTGACATCATCGGCAAACTGTGACGAGAACAGAGATTGTTTTGCGAGCCTGTAGGCTTCGAGTGTTCCGTGCCAGTCGAGGTGATTGGGGGAGAAATTTGTGAGCAGGGCGATTTTCGGACGGAAACGTCGCGGTCGCAGCAGTTCCAGCTGGAAGCTGCTCAGCTCCAGCACAACCCAGTGATCACGCTCAATTCGGGACAGATCCGGAAGCAGGCTCACGCCGATATTTCCGCCGAGCCACGCCTGACGGCCGGCGCATTTGAGCAGATGCTGAATCAGGCCTGCAGTGGTTGACTTTCCGTTGCTTCCGGTAATTCCAATCACCTGACCCTGCTGATGACGCAGGAACAAATCAATTTCCGTTGTGATATCCGCACCCCGGAGTCGCGCAGATTCAACTCCCGGGTGGCCCGGCGGTACGGCCGGATTCACGACCAACAGACGGCATTCGGAGAACACGTCCGGTGGGTGTCCGCCAAGCTCCAGACGGTGCAGTGAAAGATCTGCGAGGCTGGCAAGAGCCTCGGTCAGTTCGCCAGCGGGCCGCAGGTCGGTTACAGTCACAACCGCACCCTGCTCAGCAAGGAATCGGGCGGCCGCGGCACCTCCGCCAAAACGGCCGAGCCCGAGCACTGTCACCGGCCAGTCCTGATACAATCCTGTCATCACTTGCTTTCCGGAAGAAACGCGTGTTCGCCAGAGTATCCCAGCGACAGCAGTTGCATATTTTCCCCCTTTTCCTGTCATGTAAACAAGTCGAGGCCCGAAAATTCTTCGACGTGACTGCTCAAACGTCTCCCCGCATCGCGGCAGCTCCGCACACTGATCCTTCACAGGCAAACCGATGGTTGAAGCGACGCTGAGTGAAACCCTTTTCTGGAGCATTCTCCGAGCATTGCTTGTGGCTTCCTGCGCGCTACTGCCGCTGCTGGTGCTACGACGTGCGTGGGAGGGAACACGATCAAGTCGCATGCGGCGCTGGATCATCGCTGCGGCCGCACTTCCGTTTTTCATCCCGGAACTGCTGACCGGCTTCCACTACCGCGTGCAGGCTGCCCTTTGGGCCTCTGAACTTGCTCCCTCGGCAAATGCAGCCTTCGCGGAGGCACTCTACGGACTGCTGCAACTGCTCCGTGCCGTCTCCGCAGGCACCGTCGTGCTGCTGCTGCTTCCACAGAACCCCGCGGCAGTCAGTGGACTGCACACCTGGAAGCTCCTGCGCCCCATACTGCCACTCCAGCACTGGATCGGCGGGCTCCTGCGACTGCTGGTCACCGGAGTGCTTGCAGCACCACTGGCGGCATGGTCCGTCATGGCAATCACCGTGTTTCAGGAATTTGAAACCGCGGCCCTGATGCAGATTGATCGGCATCCGCTGGCCTGGACTGTGTGGATGTTTGACGCCCACGCAGCCCAGCAACCGCTCCTCGAATCACTCCGCATGGCAGTTGCCCCGCTGGCCGTCGAATTCCTGCTGTTGCTGCCGCTTCTGCCGGCCGTTTGCAGGGCTGGAGGTGCGGGCGGAGAGGAACTACGGACGTGGTCTGTCGGAGAACAGCGACCAGCCGGCTGGTTGATTCACATGCTGGCCGCCAGCTATGGACTCGCAGCCGCGATTATGCTTGTCGGTATTCCACAGCTTCGTCTCGGGGCAGAAACGATTTCCGGGCTGCGGCTGCTGTTGGGATCTGTCCGCCTGCTGCAGCAATCGCTGGTGCAGGTTCTGACGTCCACAGCCGTCAGTGCCTCGGCTGCACTGGCCGCATTGTCCGTGTGTGCCCTCGCCGCCCGACTCCGTCAAAACGCAGGCAGGAACCGAGCCCCTCGTTTGCTCGTGCCTGCCGTCCTGCTGCTGCCAGGTCTTGCCGGGCCTCTCGCCAGCTCACTGACACTGCTCGCGCTGTTCCAGATGCCTTTGCTAAGACCATTTTACGATACATGGCTTCCGCTGGTGCTGGGTTTGATGCTGGCGGTCCTGCCACGAGCTTTCGCACTGCAGTTGCTGCTGGAGCGCTTCGATAAAAGCGAAGCCATACACAGCGCTGAGCAGCTCGGCCAGAGTCCAATTGCGCAAGTTCGCAGCAGCTCGGCAACAATCCTTTGGCGACTGATTGACCTGCGGCGTCTGGGGGCATTGCTGCTGCTTACGCAGTGGTGCTTTTGGGACGTGACCAGCACCAGCATTCTGCGTCCACTGGACCCTGAGCCCGCGATTACGCGCCTGTACAATGAGATGCACTTTGCGCGAACTGAGGTGCTTTTGGGACTGACGGCGCTTTCAGCCCTGGCGCCGGGCGTCCTGTTTGTTTCGGGGCTGCTTTTGCAATGGTGGATACGTAAAAAAAGAACACGCAGCTGAGGCTGCGTGTTCTGTTACGTTCGAGCAGATGCCGGGGCACCTGCGCTGTTGTTGTTTACCTGATCAGTAGCGATCGCCACGGTCCGAGCGATCACCGCGGCCACCACGGCCACCACGATCACCACGGTCGCCGTAACCGCCACCGCCACCACCGTAGCCACCACCGCCACCGCCGTAGCCGCCGCCGCCACCACCGTAGCCGCCGCCGCCACCACCGTAACCGCCGCCACTACGAGCTTCGCGAGGACGCGCTTCGTTCACGACAATGGTGCGGCCGTCAAGCGTTGCTCCATTGAGTGCACGAATGGCTTCGTCGCCCCCAGAGGCCATTTCCACAAAGCCGAAGCCCTTGGAACGGCCGGTTTCGCGATCCGTGACGACCTTTGCAGACGTCACTGAACCGTACTGGGCGAAAGCCTTTTCAAGACCTTCGGATGTGGTTGCCCATGCAAGGCTACCCACAAAAATGTTCTTACTCATCACAAAAACCCTGAGCCTTGCAGCTCCCAAAACACCGATCGCTGCCCCAACGGCAGCTGTTTGAACACAAAGAAGTGCGTCCGACCCAAAAGCAGCCGAACGTTGTTGGGGGGGGACACTGCAGAAGTACTCAAGTTCACACCGAGAACACTGTAGGATCACACCATGAATCCCGTGGGATTCGCCAGAGACGAGTCTAGGGGTTTGTCCGGCAAATAGCAAGCCGTACCGGACAGAAACCCGCCAACTCTGTGGTTTTTATCGACATCACGCTGCAAATCTGTGATCATTCGCTCGGAATTTCTGCGAAATCAATTATCTCCTACCCCGCAGCGACACTATGACACTGGTGATTTCACCCGCTTTTTCGTCTCCAGTCCCGACCGAAGTCTCCGGAATCACCCCGGATCGGCTCGCAGGAATGCTTCTCCCCGAAATCGAACGCATTCCCGTTCTTCACGGAAACCACTCAATTCCCCTTGCAGAACGCTTCCATATCACCGGCTCCCCCTGCGACATGAATATCCGCTTTGAAGGAGACCTGGAGGGCGTGCACTGGATTGGCGCTGGAATGACCAGTGGCCACCTGACTGCCGACGGCAGCGTGGGACGTCACACTGGCAGCGGCATGTCCGGCGGCACACTGACTGTTACCGGGTCTGCTTCGGGCTGGGCGGGGGCCGAAATGCGGGGGGGATTGCTGCAGGTTCACGGCTCCACCGGTCCACTCGCCGGCGGCGCCTACCGAGGTGCTGCAAAAGGCATGACCGGCGGCACCCTGCTGATTCATGGCGATGCTGGCAGTGAAGCCGGACTGGCCATGCGACGCGGCCTGATCGCCATCGGTGGGACCTGCCAGGACTTTCCGGCGTTCAACATGCTGGCTGGAGCGTTGTTCGTCTTCGGAAACGTCGGCCTGAGCCCCGGTGCAGGCATGCGTCGCGGCACCCTCGCACTATTAGGAAACCAACCAGTTCCGCTGCTGCCAACGTTTCGATTCTCCGCTCGCCTTCAGCCCACCGCGTTCCGCCTCGTGCTCAGAAGACTTGAAAGTCTGCAGTTCCCCATCGACACCGGACTCTACACAGCCCCGATCGACATGTTTCGCGGTGACCTCGTCACGGGCGGCAAAGGTGAATTGCTGCGAGTCCGAAGAGCGTGACGACAGGACAGTCTGGCGAGG
>JBJTOP010000059.1:0-8024 GCA_046074645.1 Planctomycetaceae bacterium
TTCGCACCGAAGGTGCGCGCGCTGTTGAGTGCGTTGTTGTGTCGTTTTCAGTGCCGTTTGCCCGCAGGCTGCCGCCATGCGGCTGGGATTGCGGTGTAATAGTGGTTGGGCGGAAGCCCCCGGCTGTGTTTCGCACCGAAGGTGCGCGCGCTGTTGAGAGCGCTGTTGTGTCGTTTTCAGTGCCGTTTGCCCGCAGGCTGCCGCCATGCGGCTGGACCATGCGGCAAAGTGGCGATGTTGTCTGAATTCAGTTATCTTCCGCAGGCGGCCGACAATCGATGAATTGTCTGAGACATTTTTGTAGACCATTTTCCGGATATCTTTCATGACCAGCAAGCGTGCGGTTGCTCAATTACTGCAGCACCTCTCTGCGGCTGGTGTGACGCATGTGCCACGCGTTGATCTGCAGAAACGAGTTATTGCTCCGGTTGTCGAGGGCAGCGCAGCGGCGTCCGGAGTTCGCTCGGTGCCTGCCACGTCAGTGGGAACATCGGGGACACCTGCGGGGCCCGCATCGTCGCGATCCTCCACTCAGGCTGCCCGCAGCGCGGTTTCCCCGAGGCCGCTCCGACGGGCGTCCGGCCTGATCAACGCTGAGGAGCTCGACGCGTCTGCCGTGCGAGTGCCAGACAGGCTTCCGCAGGTTGATGCGGCGATTTCCGGTCCTCTGGAAACGCCGGCTGATCGTGAGTCGGCGATGTGCGCACTGCGTGGGGTTGTTGCTGGCTGTCAGCGATGCCCGGAACTTGCCAGTCGTCGTCGGCAAACAGTGTTTGGAACAGGCAGCGTGTCAGCTCAGATCCTGTTGCTGGGAGAAGCCCCCGGACAGGAAGAGGACGAAACGGGGAAACCCTTTGTGGGGGCCGCCGGGCAACTGCTCGATCGCATCCTGACAGCCAGTCAGCTGCGCCGCGAGGACCTCTACATCTGCAATGTGCTGCGGTGTCGTCCTCCAGGAAACCGGACTCCGCTGCCTCAGGAAACCGCCAACTGCCGCGAGTTTCTGCAGGCACAAATTCAGGTGGTGAACCCGGAATACATCATTTGTCTCGGCGCCGTAGCTGCTCAGAATCTGCTGGGTGTTGCCACACCGATTGGCAGGATGCGCGGACAATTCTACGAGTATCAGTCAGCGAAAGTTCTCTGCACTTACCATCCTTCATACCTGCTTCGCAACGCCGAGGCCAAGAAACTCGTCTGGGAGGACATGAAGTTTTTCATGCGTCACCTTGGAGTGGAGCTGAAATAAGGAATCGGCCCCTGCCCTTCCCCGAATTTCTCCATTCGCTTTCCCGGACTCAGTTTCGGCTTGTGAAACCTGCCTTCACTGCCTAATCTTGCAGGCCCTCGCCCTTTGTTTGGAGGTTCTCCAAATGCCCGCCCGTTGTTTGCCTGCTGTCATCTCGCTGTCCCGGTTGTTTTTCGGCCGGTGCTTCGGTCTGATTCTGCTCCTTGCACTCCCACTGCAGGGCCGGCTGATTGCTCAACAGCCCCAGGTTCCCACAACGGCTGCTGCCGGCGATCTCTGGACCAGTCAGATCGCTCCGATCCTCCAGCAGCACTGCTTTTCCTGTCACGGCCCGGATTCTCAGGAATCCGGACTGCGTCTGGACACGCTTGAAGGGCTCAATGCTGGTGGACATTCGGGTCCAGCGGTGATTCCGGGCCAGCCCGAAGAAAGTCTGCTGCTGGTCGCCGTCCGCAAAGTCGATTCTTCCCTGCAAATGCCTCCCGAGGGAAGACTCACGCCGGACCAAATCAAGCTTCTGGAAAACTGGATTCAGCAGGGTGCTGTTCATTCACAGGGGGCCGTACAACCAGTCGTCGCACCAGCTCCTTTTGATCCTCGCGAAGCGGCCAATTTCTGGTCACTGCGTGCTTTGTCACGTCCGCCGGTGCCTGAAATCAGCGGTCCGAATATTCAAACGCCCATCGATGCGTTTATCAGCCAGCAGCTCCAGCAAAAGGGACTGCATCAGAATGCGGCTGCCGATCGGCTGACTCTGTTCCGCCGCGCTTCGTCACAGCTTACCGGGTTGCCACCGTCCACTCAGCAAATCAAAGAATTCCTCGCAGACTCCTCTCCCGACGCTTTCGATCGTGCGGTGGATCGGCTGCTGGCCTCGCCGCACTACGGCGAACGCTGGGCTCGACACTGGCTGGATGTGGTCCGCTACGCTGACTCCAACGGGCTCGACGAAAACATCGCGCACGGCAATGCGTGGCGATACCGCAACTACGTCATCGACTCATTGAACGCCGATAAGCCGTTCAATCAGTTCCTCCGCGAACAACTCGCCGGTGATCTGCTCACCGACGACCACCCCGACGCATCTGCTCTGAATCAGCGGCTGATTGCCACCGGCTTCCTGTCGCTGGGCCCGAAAGTGCTTGCGGAAGGCGATGAACGCAAGCTGCATCTGGACATTATCGACGAGCAGCTGGACACCATCGGCCGTTCGATGCTGGGGCTGACCATCGGCTGCGCTCGCTGCCATGACCACAAGTTTGACCCCATTTCGCAGGCCGACTACTACTCCCTGGCCGGCATTTTTCTCAGTACCAAAACCATGGAGTCGCTCAAGCGGATCGCCAAATGGCATGAAAACTCCATCGCGACCGACGCCGACCGTGCATTGCTAACAGCGCATCAGGAACGCATTGCCGCAAAAAAAGCCGAGCTTGATGCCTTTCCAGCCTCGACTTCGGCATCCACAGGTCAGCCGGTCCCTGAAGACCAGCTCAGCGCCGACCAGAAGGCCCGTCTGCAGCAGCTCCGCGACGAACTGAAATCCCTCGAAGCCTCCACACCCGAACTTCCTTCGGCAATGGGTGTGATCGAAGGCAGCATCGACTCCGCCCGCATCCTGCCCCGCGGCAATCATCTGGCCCCCGGACGTCGCGTGCCCCGAGGACTCCCGGCAGTGCTCGACCCCGATCACCGGCTGCAGATTTCGGACAACCACAGCGGGCGACTGGAACTGGCCAATTGGATTGCGAGCCCGGCTAATTCGCTGACGCCTCGCGTCATCGTCAATCGCGTCTGGCGCTGGCATTTCGGTCGCGGTCTCGCTGCCTCGACCGACAACTTCGGCAAGCTCGGAGAACCACCGCTTCACCCGGAACTGCTTGACTGGCTCGCAGCCGAATTTGTCGAAAGTGGCTGGTCTCTTAAAACCCTGCATAAGCTCATCATTCGATCCCACACCTGGCAGCTGGCCTCAGGTCGGGACAATCCGGCCGCCGAAACCGACCCCGACAATCACCTTCACTGGCGCTGGACTGTACAGCGACTGGAAGCCGAAGCTGTTCGCGACTTCGTGCTCTCCGCCTGCGGGCAACTGGATCCCACCATGGGCCAGTCGATGCTGCATGTGAAGAATCGGGAGTTCCTGTTTGATCACACATCGAAGGACGGCACTCGGTACGACTCCTTCCGCCGCTCCATCTATCTTCCCGTCATTCGCAACAATCTGTACGACGCAATGTCGCTGTTCGACTGCACCGACGGTGCCGTTCCCAACGGCGACCGTGGTTCGTCCACCGTGGCTTCCCAGGCCCTGTTTCTGATGAACAGCCCACTGGTACTTCAGGCAGCCGAGCATCTTGCGCGGCAGCTGCTTGAGGAGTCCCCCGACTTCGCCGTCCGGGCAGACCGTCTGCTGCTCAGAACGGTCGGTCGTCCCGCTGCTCCGGCCGACATTCAACACCTGCAGCAGGCCGCCGAACGACTGACCCAGCGCCTGCAGCAGGAAGCTCCGGCAGCCAGTCACGAGGCCGCCGTCTGGACCAGTCTCTGTCAAACGCTGCTGATGTCCAACGAGTTTCTGTATATCCGCTGAATCTGTCTCAGGACGTCTCGAAATGCAATTACCATCATTCAGCCGTCGTCAGGCACTCAGGAACACGGCCGTTGGCTTTGGCAGTCTGGCTTTTTCCGCACTATGCCACTCGGCCGCCGCTGCCGATGCCGGACGATCGCCGTTTCATTTCGCACCGCGGGCGCGGCGCGTGATTTTCATGTTCATGAAGGGAGGCCCATCCCAGGTCGATACCTTCGACTATAAGCCAAAACTTCAGCAGGACGACGGCAAGCCGCTCCCATTTTCCAAACCCCGCGTCCAGTTTGCCCCAACCGGAAACCTGCTCGGTTCACCCTGGCGTTTTCGTCCTCGCGGTGAAAGTGGCGTTCCGGTGAGTGACTTGTTTCCCAACGTTGCTGAATGCGTGGATGACATCTGCTTTCTGAATTCCGTGCATGGCACCAACGCTGCTCACGGCGGCGCCGCGCTGAAGCTGCACACCGGCAGCGACAATTTCGTTCGCCCCAGTATGGGTGCGTGGGTCAGCTACGGACTGGGAACGGAAAACCAGAACCTGCCGTCCTTCATTACGATCTGCCCAACGCTGGCACACGGCGGCCTGAACAACTGGGGCTCCGCCTTCCTCCCCGCTCGCAACCAGGGCATTCCACTGGGCGTGGCCAGTCAGCCCGCGACTTCTGCTGCCGTGCGCTATATCGCCAATGATCGCTGGTCACCTTCCGCACAGCGTCTGCAGCTGGATCTGCTGCAGCAGCTGAATCGTGATCATTCACAGACGCTTCCGGCCGAACCCGATCTGGAGGCCCGCGCTGCCACCTGGGAGCTGGCTTTTCGGATGCAAAGCGAAATGCCGCGTCTGCAGGACCTCAGCCAGGAAACCGCCGCCACTCAAAAGCTCTATGGACTCGACGAAAAGATCACCGAGAACTTCGCTCGCCAGTGCCTCATGGCACGCCGCTTCGCAGAAGCCGGTGTGCGATTCATCCAGGTCACTCACAGCGACGCCTTCGTGCAGTGGGATCAGCACGGCGACCTGCGTAAAGGGCATTCGAAAAACGCTCTGGAAGTGGATCGTCCGATCGCCGGCCTGCTGAAGGATCTGAAGCAGCGCGGTCTGCTGCAGGATACGCTGGTGCTGTGGGGGGGCGAATTCGGCCGCACCCCCACCGCTCAGGGCACAACCGATGGCAGGGACCACAACCCCGAAGGCTTCACCATGTGGATGGCGGGTGGCGGTGTTCGCGGCGGCATGCGCTACGGTGCCACCGACGAATACGGCTACTATGCTCAGGAAAATCCCATGCACATCCATGATGTGCATGCCACGCTGCTGCACATCATGGGACTCGATCACCTGCGGCTCACATGGCGACATGCCGGCCGCGACTTCAGACTCACCGACGTCGCCGGTACCGTCCACGACAAAATCTTTGCCTGAACTACTCCAGCAGCACCGGCACCGACACAACCTGACCGTCGCGGATGACCTCGATCGTGATCCGGTCGCCCGGACGGTGACTCTCCACCTCCGACAAAAACTCATCGGGCTTCACTGTTTTCCTGCCGTTCACTCCGATAATCACGTCGGCTGTGGAAACGTCGCGGGATTCAAATGTGAAGATCCCCCGACGCGTTCTGCGAATCATCGGTCCACGCAGCCCGGCCTTCTCGGCGGGCCCTTCCGGAACCAGCGTAATGATTCGCAGACCTTCCTCCGTCTTCGACACCTCATCGATGCCAAACTCCGGACGGATAAACCGACCGTGGGAGATCAGTTCCGGAACAATCCGTGCCACCAGATTGGAAGGAATCGCAAAACCAATTCCCGAATTCTGTCCCGTGCGACTGGCGATCGCCGTGTTGATGCCGATGACTTCACCGTGGGAATTGAGCAGTGGGCCACCCGAGTTTCCAGGGTTGATGGCCGCGTCGATCTGTATCACGGACTTGATCGAACGCGCACGGGTCACTGGCAGAGTCCGATCCAGACTTGAGATGATTCCGGTCGTCATCGAACGTTCCAGTCCAAAAGGATTGCCAATCGCGAAGACTCGCATTCCCACCTTCAATTCCGACGAATCCGCGAATCGCACGGGTACCAGCATTTCCGGGGGGGCTTTGATTCTCACAACCGCCATGTCATTGATCGGATCTCTTCCAACCAGCTCCCCGTCGAACTCCTGACCGTCATGCATCGTCACGAGAATTCTCTGAGCACTCTCGATGACGTGGTTGTTGGTGAGGATGTGGCCGCGGTGATCCAGCACAAATCCGGAGCCGGAATCGGCCGTCGGGTTCTCACCCAGAATCCCCCTCGCAGCCCCGATGCGAGTCGCGATGTTGACAACACTGCGGTCGTTCGCCTGGTAGACGAATGCGGCCACAGCTTCGTCAGGGGCAAGTCCCGCGGCGTTGTACACGCGCGGCGCCGGGATGTCGCTCAGGGCATCCTGAATAATCGGCCGACCTTCCACGTCCGCCGTACTGCCAGACTCGACTGCCTGGGAAACCATCCGTTGCCCACGGGGCGACTGTTGTGCGTGGGCGGGAATACCTGCCCATGGCAGCTGTTGCAGCATCAGCACTGCTCCGGCAGAAATTGCCGCTGAAATACCGCACCAGACGGCCGTCCGCATTCGTCAACCCTCCCTGTACCCACTGGCCGGATCAGCAATTCCTGCTGCTGTCAAGAAAAAGCCCTGCCGATTACAGCATATCGGCTCTACGGAGCCAACAAAATCAGAAAAACCGAAAAAGTCGATGTAATCGTTAAAGCTTGCCAACGGGATCTGCCGAACTGAACGACTACACGGACCTTCGGGCCCCGGAAAAGTGCGTTTTCCGGCGGATGTGTCCGCTCTCTGTTCGGAATTCTCTCTCATGCGTCTCTCCGCATTGCTGCTCGTCAGCTCGATGTTGTTGTCTCTTACGGGTTGTTGTCTGAGCATTGATGGGGGGCGGGATTCCGGCTTCCAGAGCAGTCGCCACGGTGACGGCTGTCAGTGCCCGCAGCACACCCACTTCTCGAATACGCCTTCCAGCTCGAAGAAGATCCGACCTGTACGAAAAACGCGACCGTTGTTTGCCGGCGATCGCTGGAAGGATCGCTCGAACACTCTTCCCGGATCTTACGACTTTTGCACAGTAGATTCCTGCGTCTGCGGGGGTGTTGCGTGCGGCGGAATGGGGACCTGCGGTGGTGGCTGCGGCAATTGTGGTCCGGGCAGTGTGTGCGGAGATTTGGGGAGTTGTGGTGTTTGCAGCAGCAGCGACTGTTCCGGACCTGCAACTGTATGGGGAGCTGACACTGGCTGCCATTCCCCGTCGTGGGTATCTGACTCAGGCTGCAGTTCTCCTGCGTTCCCGCATTCGCAATTTCTGCAGTCGGATCCTGGCTTCCACGCCCCGCATGGCATGAGTCCACCGACCTCGATGCATGGCCCCGGTTGTGGTTGTGGTCAGCACGGGGGGCAGGGACATCCTCAAGTCCATGGGCAGCCGATGCATCCGGTGCATCAGATGCAGCCGGTGCATCCGAATCCTCCGCCTGGCAGTTCGATGCCTGCTCAACCACGGCAGCACGGTCCCGTGGAACACTTTTCAGCGCCGGCCGAACCAGTTCGGCCGATGCCGGTGCCCCCTGCTGAAACTCCGGTACCCATGCCCATGCCGGACGTTGGGCCCGCGCCGGCCCCCGCGACCCCGGTCGAGCAGACTAGCTGGGAAGTTCCCGTATTTCCTCCGATACCGTGAATTCCGGCGTTTTCGGATTTACCGGCGGCAGACAGCAGAAACTGCCGCCGGGGTCTTGCCAACGGTCAACTGCCACGCTTAGGATGACGATGCCACAACGCAGGGTATAGCGCGCTGTGTGGCTGGCAGATGATTTGGCAGGTGAGGGGGGAACGCAGTGAATCGAAAACAATATGTGGCTGTGGCCTTCTCTGCTGCGATCCCGGCCTATCTGCTGGTTGCCTCTGTCGTCTGGGCACTCTTCCAGGGCGGAATGCTGGGTGACGAGGCCAAAGTGTCGGCTGCCCTTTGGGTCGTGGTCGTGGTCAGTGCGCTTGGTGGCATCATCCTTGGTGTGCTGCCGTTCGCGGTTGTGATCTTTCCCGGACTGTCTCCCACGGCGCCTGCCGGCGCTGCCCCGCAGGCGATTCCTCAACCGACTGCGGGGCTGGGCGGTGTCGGTGGTAA
>JBJTOP010000060.1:0-2321 GCA_046074645.1 Planctomycetaceae bacterium
CGATTCCATGGTCGCGGCCCAGCAGTCGCTCACGCAGAATCCGGCCTCGTCGTACTGGCCCACACCATTCTTTGCCTTCAACGCCTCCAGCAGAAGGCAAAAAATGCAGCAATTACCGCGATTTGAAAGCTGCACGATCTCGAAGGGGAGAGGGGGGATTGAGGGCGATTTTCGCGAGGATAGAGAGAACTTCAACGCCATTGGGCGGCAGCCTGCGGGTAAACGTCACTGTCAACGCCCTGCCAACGCCCTCACCAGCGCGTGCACCTTCGGTGCGAACCACCGCCGGGGGCTTCCGCCCAACCGCTCAGCTGCGTGGTGGCCGCCCAAAGTGATCGCTACAGTGCTCGCGGCAGGGATGCGGCTCAGCGGGAGTTTCGCCCTGGGATGGTGAAACGGCGCGAGAATGGGAGAGCTGGAGTACTTCGCTCTTCCTGTCAGTTGACGTCTCTTCCGCTGCCGGGTGTTGACAGAACTGTTGGTCTCACGCAAAGCCGCAAAGGAAGGACAAAAGGTTCAAATTTCCAACATTTCCAGCTTTGCGCCCTGGGGCCTTTGCGTGAGGTAAGAGTTGCTGCAGCAAGATGCCAGGCGGCGCGTCTGCATGAAATCCGACAGACGATCTCAAGTGTCCTTAACACCGTTTCACCGTCCCAGACTTGCCCTCCCGCAACACACTTTCCAGCGCGGGGACTTTCCGCTTTGAACCGCAACCGAGCGCTTCTGAATGTGCTTTGGTGATTCTTTCTCGTCAGCCTTTGCAATTGGATTATTGGCCACGGTATCCTCCGGTTTGCAACCAGAGTGGCGGTTTTAAGTTCCGGATCTGTGGGCGACGGGAGTCATGCAGATGATTTGGTTTCGCGTAATCGGGATGGCTGGGTTGTTATTCGTTGCCGCGGATTCCCTGTCCTGTTTCGGTCAGGACGCAGCTGCTCGCAGCGAATTGCACGGCATTGCAGCATCGCCGCATGGCTTCATCAATCCCCGCGCTGGCCTACCGTGGGAGCGGTCACAAAGTCATTCGCACCTGCAAACTTTCCTGCAGCCTGACTGGCTCCCCGTGTCGCTCGTCCGATATTCCGGTCCGGCCGGGCTGCATAAGCTCGACAGCGACCATGTCCGGCTGCGGGGGCATCTGCAGCAGGCTCTGCGGAAGTTTCAACAGCAGCGGGTTGGTCGAGTGGTCTTCCTTGGAGGTTCGATCACCGAAATGCAGGGTTATCGACCGCTGGTGGAACGCTGGCTCAAAGAAACGTTTTCGGAAACTCAATTCACCTTTGTGAATGCCGGCATCGCTTCTACATGTTCGCACACGGGTGCCTTTCGTTTCCAGCGCGACGTGATGGCGGATGTCCCGGCGGACCTGCTGTTTGTCGAATTCGCTGTCAACGACGACCAGGATGCTCATCATGACGCGGATGGGTGTGTCCGCGGGATGGAAGGTGTTGTGCGTCAGTTGTTCAGGGGCAATCCGGCTGCCGGTGCTGTGATGGTCCACTTTGTGAATCCGGAGCTGCTGGCGGCTGCTCAGGCCGGAAAACCTGGGCTGAGCGTTCGCCAGCATGAACAGGTGGCCGCACACTACGGAATCAGTTCAGTGGATCTGCCGGCGGATCTGGCAGCTGCGATTTCCGCTGGAAAGCTCTCCTGGGACCAGTGGGGCGGCACTCATCCGGGCCCCATCGGTAACCGCCATGCAGCCGATCAGGTCATTCGGATACTTGAAGCGGCGAAAAATTCGACTGGCGAGGAAGCGGAGTCTGTTCTGCCGGCATCGCTGCTGGAATCCAGTTTCGACCGCGGCCGATTTCTGGAGTTCACCGCCGTGAAACTCAGCACTGGCTGGACCCGTGCCATTCCGGACTGGCAGGCGATCGAGGGCAGCAAGCGTGAGCGGTTTCTGAAGCAGGACGCGTTCTTCAGCAGCGTAGCCGGGTCAGAGTTGTCCTGCAGCTTCCGCGGTCGGGCAATCGGGGCATTTGTTCTGGCCGGCCCCGACGCGGGCAGGCTCGAATATTCCATCGATGGCGGTCCGTGGCAGACGGTGGAGCTGTATCATCAGTACAGCCGTGGTCTGCATTATCCGCGAACAGTGATGTTCAGCAGTGATCTGAAGGCGGGCGATCATCGTTTGCAGGTGCGGCTGTCCTCTGAGCATCATGTCGACAGCAAAGGTACCGCGGCCAGAATTCTGGATTTTGTAGTGAATGACTGAGCTGCCGGAGGAAATTCGCTTTCATGCCGCAGTTAGGGTTACTGTTCATCGTCGTCGGTGCGGGCACAAGTGCCGTCCGTTTTTGCGAAGGCTGCAGAGCACG
>JBJTOP010000061.1:0-12301 GCA_046074645.1 Planctomycetaceae bacterium
CGGACCCAGTTGGCGAGATTTTCCTGGGCTTTGCGGCGGTCGATGGTGAACGGCAGCATTCCGTCAACCGGGATACGATCGTCTGCGGCTTCATGCACACCTTCCAGTTGCACGGGAGCGCCGCACCAGGGACATTCGGTGCTGGTGAGTGTGCCGTAGAAGTCAACCGTACCACTACAGGATGCGCAGGTGACTTCGGAATGGCGGGAGGCAGGATCAGCGGCGATCGCCTCTTTTTCCTGATCCTGCTGCTGCTGCGATTTGCGGCGCTGGCGAAGAACCGCCAGCATTGACAGGTAATCCTGTTCCTGCACCGGTGTCTCGGCAGAAACTTCGAGCTGCTGGACGTGCCCGCAAAAGCCACATGTGAGCGACTGCAGGCCGATGTGGAATTCGAGGTCAGCGCCACACTGAGCACAGGGAAACATGCGTCCCCGGCCGTCGTCGATCACGTTCCCGCGCGCAGAATTTGACGCAGATGCGGCAGGAGATTCAGTGGGCGATGATGTCGGGTTTTCGTGAGCAGACATGAATCAAGCCGTGTATTACGGGGCTGAGGTGCCGGGAACTGGCGGTGGTGCCGGGGGACCAAAGGCGGCCGCCAACTGCGGAATCCGGTCAGCAGTCGCCCAATCAGCCATGCCAGCAGTCCAGAGAAGAGTTGAGCGGCTGATCTGTCCGGCAGCGATTCCGGCAGCGAGCTGATCGGTTGTGAAGGGACCGTGAGTCTGACCGTTTGCGGCCACGTGCCATGCGGCAGGAGGCGGTGGCGGAACGGGGGCTCCTGGAGGCAGAGCGCCTGCTGAGGGAATTGGGCCTGTTCCGGAGGCGGCGAACCCTGGCTGCAGCATGCGTCCGGCGAGCGCCATGCCGAGCCCCAGTCCTGCCCCTTCAGCGGCAGCGCCGCCCTGTCCGCCAGGCATCCCGAGCGCCTGGCCAAGCTGGTACTGCTGGAAGCGTCCAAGGTCACCCATGACGCCAATACTGGTGCGTGTATCGAGTGCCTTTTCAACAGCTTCCGGGAAGGAAATGTTGACGATCACGAGCTGTGGAATTTCGAGGCCGTATTCGTCGTCGATTTTTTCCTGGACCGCTTTGCGGAGGGTTTCACCGAACTCGGTGTAGCGTGACGCCAGATCCAGAGCAGGGATGCCGGCGTTGCTGAGGATTTCAGAGAGGGTGCTGACGATGATGGAACGCAGCAGCTCGGTGACGGCATCGGCACCGAATTCTTTGTCCGTACCCACCAGTTCTGTCAGCAGCGCACGGGCATTGGCGGCACGAACAGCATACGTACCGAAAGCACGGATGCGGATGGGGCCGAATTCCGGATCCCGAAGCATCACGGGGTTGGGAGTGCCCCATTTGAGATCAGTGAGCTGTTTGGTGCTGATGAAGTAGACTTCAGAACGAAACGGACTGTTGAAGCCGTATTTCCAGCCTGCAAGTGTGCTGAGGATGGGCAGGCTATCGGTTTTCAGTTCGTAGCTGCCGGGTTCGAAGACGTCCGCCACCTGACCGCGATGAACGAAAATCGCCTTCTGACCGGGGCGGACAATCAGTTGAGCCCCGTTCTTGATTTCATTCTGGTAACGGGGAAACCGCCAGACGAGCGTATGCCTCGAATCATCAACCCACTCGATGATATCGATGAGTTCATTTCGGAGTTTGTCGAAGAGTCCCATGTTGAGTTTCCTGGGGATTTGTCAGAAATCAGAGCGTGCGATGTAGAGGCAGCCGAGGAACAGCATAACGGCAAGGAAGGCTGCGTTGGTACCGAAGGAGGCATAAGGATTGAAAACAATTCGCGGAGCGGAGAGATCCTCTTCATCACCGGCGGCACCTTCGTCTTCTTCAACGGCCACAGAGGATTCACCGGTAACCAGATAGCGAACCGTATTGTCAAGATCGCCCGGACGTGGAAAGATTGTGTGCAGCGGTTTGACGACATAATCGTAGAGATGCACAGGCCACTGAATTTGTCCCTGCCATGATTTCAGGATTTTTCCGGTGTCCGGATCGACGATGAACAGGCTGCGACCGGCGCCGATGGCCATGCGAGTGTTGTCAGGAAAACGGATACCGGAGATTGTCCGGGATGTATTCACGTTCAGAGTGTTGAAGCGACTTTTATCGGCATGAAACATCACGATCACTCCGGCATGCGTGAGCACGGCGGCGCGACTGCCGTCGGGAGCCACATCAATGCGTTTCGGTTTGTCGCCGGCAGGAATGCTGCCGGTGGTGGTGACTTCAAGTGTTGCTGCGTTGAGGATTTCGATGCGTCCGTCGGCTTCGGCCATGATCAGCAGACTGCCGCCGGCGGCAATCAGAGCCGGTTGTTTGCGATCGAGTTGTCGGCGGGTGGCTTCGGACCATTTGCCTTCGGCGGTGCGTGTGAGCAGCAGCAGTTGATCGCGGTCGCGGCAGACGATACTTTCGTCGGCTGGATTCCAGGCGACGGCAGCATCAGGCCGGAGTGCCGGTTTGAGACTGGAGGAGACGGTTTCGAAGCCCTGTGAACCGGAACCGGGCAGGAGACCGCCAAGCATATCGCGAAGAAAGGCGCGGGCGTTGCGGATTTCGTTGGGGTCTTCCTTGAGCATGTGGACTGATCGAGTGCCGGGGAGCACGAGTTTGTTGTCACGGGTTCGATGGATTCCGAAGACGGGTTCCGGAGTGATGCTGCCGCCGCTGCGGTTGAAGTTGTCGCCCAGTTCGCCGCGAAGGACCCGCGCCGGCCCCGCCTGGTTGAACCTGGAAAACTCAGGCTGCATCGCGAAGACTGTGTTTCCGTCATCACTGGCAGTCAGGCGCGGGCGAGCTCCCGACTGAAAAATTCCGAGTGCCTGCAGGGGGTTGGGGTTGGAGTCTTCGAGCATCGTTTGCCAGTCGCCGGTTGTGACATTCCAGCGGAGGAAATTGCGACTTCCATCGGTTGCAAAGACCTGCGAATCCGTAATCACAAGCTCTTCCAACTGTCGCCCTGGGAGCCATCGGAAGGCCATAAAGTCGTTCACCACCGACGCGGTCACCTGGACGATCCAGAAAACAACGACAAGGATCAGACTCACAATCGGATTTCTCCAGACAGCGCCTGCGAGAGCACTGACGGAGTAATAGATGGCGAAGAGGAATACGTAGAGTGGCACGCAGGCGATGAGCACCGGGCGCCAGAGGTCAAATCGCAGCCAGAGCAGCAGAAAGGTGCCAGTAACCAGCGTCCCGGCACACACGAGCGTAAACAGACAACCGCCGACAAAACGGGTCAGATACAGCACCGTACGGGGCACGGGTTTGCTGAGCAGGAGCGATATTTCGCCGGGTTCGAAGGTGCGGGGAATGACGGAGGCGGTCACGAGCAGGGAAGCGAAAACCCCAAAGAATCCGAGAAAGACTGCGAGCACACCGATGATGATTTCGTTGATCAGAGTTTCAATCTGATCGGGAGGCAGTCGGAGCGGTCCGAAGACGCGCAGAGAGCCGTAGGACAGCACGAGCGCGGTTGTATCCTGGATACTGATGGCGTCAGGAAAAGCGGCTGCAAGACGCTTCAGATTGTTGATTGCGCGAGTGTCGGGGCTGGACTCTGCTGGGGAGACTGTACGCAGTTCCGCAGGAAGATCTGCAGCCTGCCATGCCGGTGAATCCCAGGCGACGGGGTCGTAGAATTTTTCGAGCCCGAGCAAGTCGTTGACGGCATCGACGGCAGAGGACTGGATGCGTGCAGCGGGGCGGGCCTGCGGGGCGTCAGCCCGGAGCCACTGACGGACCCTTTCCTGCCGATCGGGGGCCAGCAGGTTCCAGATGTGCCGCGCCGGACCGGATTCGGCTGTGCTTCCCTGCAGGAGCTGACGCAGGAAGGCTTCGGTATCCACCAGTTCGTAAGGCCGCAGCCGGGTGCTGGTGACACTTTTCAGACCCATCGGCGACAGGGCAAGCAGCACAAGCAGAATGGCGGCGAGAGCCATCCAGAGAACACGGGAGGCCCAGGCTTCGCGGAAGGCATCTTTCAGAATGGCGAGTATCGGTCGCATCAGCCTGTACCTCCCACCAGAGTCATAAAGACCTCTTCCAGCGTCTGGTCGCGACGAGCCACCCGGTAAATGCTGATTTCCTCCTGACGAAGGCGGTCGATAATGGCATCGACCTCGTGCTGAGCGGAGGGCCTGATTTCGACTTCGATGGACTCAGCAGAGACTTCTCTGAGGATTGCGGTGGGCCGGTCAGCGAAGACGCTGCGGATTTTGTGAGCCGGCCCCTGCAGCTGGAACTGGAGCGGAGCATCGCTGAGGGCTCGCGTCATTTCCTGGACGGTGCCGGTCTTGAGCAGCTGGCCGCGGTTGAGAATGGCGACACTGTCACAGATAAGCTCGATTTCCTGGAGCAGGTGACTGTTGAGGAAGATGGTATGTCCCTGTGAAGCGAGTTTTTTGAGCACGTCGCGGATTTCGCGGCGACCGACGGGATCGACGCCGTCGGTCGGCTCATCCAGCACAATCAGCGGCGGGCGGTGGAGCATTGCCTGGGCAAGTCCGAGTCGCTGCAGCATGCCTTTGGAATATCCGGAAACCCGTTCGCGTTCGCGGCCGGCGAGCCCGACCAGTTCCAGCAATCGAGGTCGTTCGGCCCGGATTTGGGCCGGAGACATGCCGCTGAGGCTTCCGTAGTATTCCAGCGCCGTGGTGGCCGTGAGATGTCGCGGGAGGCGGTGGTTTTCCGGGAGATAGCCGACGCCGCGGCGAGCGGCCATAGAGCCGGCCGGGTGGCCGAGAACGCTGGCGGAGCCGGACGTTCGGGAGACGATCCCGAGGAGGATTTTGATGAGGGTTGTCTTGCCGGCGCCGTTGGGGCCCAGAAGTCCGTATATGCAGCCAGTGGGGACACTGAGATTGACGTTTTTGAGCGCCTGAAAGGGGCGACGACGGATGATTCCGAATCGATAGATCTTGCTGAGCTCTGCAGCTTCGATGACGCTGCCGGATGGTGAAGCCATGGGTTCCCCTGAGAGCCAGTGATGGGAGGCAAAGGCGAGTTCCGGGAATTCGATGGCGGGAGACGATTCCTGGCGGAAATCGCCTGAAGTATCTCAAAAGATGGGGGAAAAAGAAAATCTGGAACGATGAAATCTCTGGTGAACAGTCAACATCGACTGGCGGGTGCTGTTTGTACCGCAGAACCGGCGTCGGCCGGTCAGCCTGTTCGCCCTGCAGCGCCGCAACAACCGGGGTGGGAGTTGGGGGAGGATCGAAATGGTGGTGATGACGCTGTGCGGCTAGGCGTCCTTCTGCAACTGGATGTGCCCATTGCAGTGGCGGCAGACGACTTTATGGCCGAGATACTTCAGTCCCGCGCGGATTTCTTCTTCACAATGAGGGCACGCCATATAGGCCGCGTTGATTTTCACCGAACCATCGTAGAGGAAGGGGACCTTGCAGTGCTTGCAGGCGACCTTCAGGCCACGATATTTGCCGTGAATCCGCAATTCCTCTTTGCAGCCGGGACAGGTCACGTAATGCCCTCGGGGCGATGCGGAAGCAATCACAGCGATCTCCGGCAATGGAAAGTAGGTGGGTATCTCGACGCTGTCTTCCGTGAGTTCTGAATTGAGCAGAGCGCGGCAGCTTTGGCAGTGAATGACTTTCGCAGGCATGACATCACCGCACTGGGGACAGGGCCCGCCTGGCCATTCACCGGACATTGCTTTGTCTCCAGGAGATCTGGGTCGTTGACGGTCGGGATTCCCGGGACGTTATTTCCCGCGAACCGCGATCAGGTGGCGAAATGTATGGAAATAAAGAGTACCTCCGGCAACCGCCGGTGTTGAATGACAATCGTCACCCAGCGAAGTGCGTCCCAGTTCTCTGAATTGCGGCCCGGCATGCAGGACAACTACCTGACCATCTTCAGTTACACAATACAGTCGGTCCTCGATACAGATTGGCGAACCACTAAATGCTCCGTCAATGCGCTCCGTCCAGATCTCTCGACCTGTTGCCTGCTCCAGACAAACCATAATGCCTTTGTCGCCCCAGAGAAACAGCAAACCATCTTTGGAAATCAGGCAGGGAACGTAGGGCAGCATCGTTTTTCGTTCATAGACGATTCTCTGAGCAGGATCCAACCCCAGTTCTGTGCGAATGGCAGCGAAATATTTGCCATTTCCACCTTCACCACAGGTCGCGAAAACAAGACCGTCAGAAATGATGGGCGAGGCCACCGTGCGCATCGGGAGCTTCGGGGTTTGCCAAAGCACCTTACCCGTCTTCAGTTCCAGTCCTGTGACACCACTGGATTCGCTGATACAGATCACCTGACGTCCACCGGTACCGTCAGGAGCGATCACTGGAGTAGAGTAGGACGTTTTGCCAGGCGATCGCTCCGTCGTCCAGATCGTTTTCCCTGTTACGGCATCGAGTGCCGTGATGAAGCCCGGCCCAACCTGATCGTTGGCGATGATCACCATGCCATCTTCAATGACAGGCGAAACCCCAAGACCATGCTCGCTCTCGTAGCTGCCCAGCTCTCTCGTCCACAATTCTTTACCCGTCATGTCCCAGGCTTTCACAAGCTGCTGCGAGCCATCAGCGAACAGGGAGCAGACAATTCGGCCGTCTGTGCAGGGTGTACTGGAAGCCCAGCTGTTCTTGAGGTGTTTTTTACTGTCGCCCAGCGTCACCTGAGCCTGCCAGAGTTCTGCACCGGTTTGAGTACTGCGGCAATGCAGAAAACGGGTTTTTCCACCCTCGGTCGCAGTGGTCACAAAAATCTGGTCCCCCCATACGACTGGAGAAGAATGACCAATATGCGGCAGTTCGACCTTCCACGCCACCTGATCGGCAGTCCACGTTACCGGAATGCCGGACGCGGAACTGATCCCCGAACCGTTCTCTCCACGAAACCGAGGCCAGTTGTCGCCAGCGTGCAGCGTGCTGGCGGCGACGGCCAGGGACAAAAGACAGAACGCAGCAGACGCTGTGGTGTTCAGAAGCGGACGCATGGCGGAAATCCAACCTGAAGCGGAGGGCGGAAATGAAGTTGGGTGATCAGCAGAGTTTTCCGCGGAGCATAAGCTGAGCTGGCAGAAAATGCACGTGATCACCCCTGAATTCAGACCCTCCGAACATCGAATATGGATTTTCCTGCCGTCCCGGTCAGACTCCCCTGCAACCTCCTGCCTCCAGCCAGCCTGTCACCCCGCACACCAAAAAATCAATCAACTCTGAAATGGCATTTCCCGCCTCGATAATTTCAGTGTAATTTGCAGCCGGGGCGATGCGAATACGCACAGGCGATGATGGTCTGCCGCGGCAGGCAAGATCCGGGAGTTTCCGATGCTGAGTTCCGCAAGTCGACGTCGATTCCTTCTTGAGGCGCTGGGAACTGTTGTTGCGCCCACGGCTGCGTTTCCTGCCGAGCCGTCAGAGCTGTTTGCGGATGAGGTTCCAGTTCCGCAGTCAGTGGAAGAGCTTTGGGCGGACTTTGATCCGCGGCGTGATCCGCTGGAAACGGAAGTTATTCGAGAGTGGACGGATGGTGAGGGAACGTTTCGGCACGTGCGATTTCTCGTGGGGTTCTTTCGTGGCGTACCGGCGAGGATGACGGCGATCTACGGTTTTCCGAATCCGCTGGTGGGGCGACTTCCGGCTGTGATGCACATTCATGGCGGAGGTCAGCGAGGTTTTCTGCACGAGGTGCGGTTTCTGGTCAGTCGTGGCTACGCCGGATTGTCGGTGAATTGGGGTGGCAACGGCGACGGCGAAGCTCCATTCAATTTCGTTGAGGGTGCCGAGCCCGGTGATCTGAATACCGACTGGGGAGTCGTGGACCCCTCGCAGCTTAACGCTGCCGGCTACGACTCCATTCTGCCTGGCCCGAAACAACTGGTGCCGGGCCGTGAACATCCGAAAAACTGCAACTGGTACCTGCTCACACTGGCCTGTCGCCGCGGCCTGACATTTCTGGAGCAGCAGTCCGAGGTGGACCCGGAGCGGCTGGGAGTGCACGGCTATTCAATGGGTGGCAACCTGACGATGTATGTGGCTGGCGTGGATTTGCGAGTGAAGGCGGCAGTACCGGCGGTGGGTGGTGCAGGCTGGAGGTGGGACTGGCATGAATTCCTGGGTGGCAAAGCGCGACTGGATCATGTTCGTGGGGACGTGGACGTGTTTCGCAGCGCGCTGAGTTTTGAGAATTACGCGCCGCGGGTTTGTTGTCCAGTGCTGCACCGCAGCGCCACGAATGATTTCCACGGCTGGATGGACGATGTGTATCGCACCAACGCGCTGATTCCGAATCAGCCCACGCGGTTCAGCTGGGCGCCGCATCTGAACCATCGCCTGACAACTGAAGTGGAGGTGGCGATGCCGCTTTGGTTTGACGAGCATTTGAAGGGTGGGCGGCCGCTCCCGAAAACACCTCTCAGCGAACTGGTGCTGGCAACGGGGAACCGCACACCGCTGCTCAAAGTGCAACCGGACAGCAGCTGGGAGATTGAGCGTTGTCGTGTGTTCTACGCCGTGGATCCGGATCCTCGAGCGCGGTTTTGGCGAAGTGCCCTGGTGGAAGTGGATGGTTCATCCTTCACAGCGGAGCTGCCACTGCACACAACTGATCTGCCGCTGTTTGCATTTGCATCGGTGGACTATCGACTGCCGCAGCCGGTATCACTGCTGCCATTACCCGGACATCGCGAACCGGCGGAACGCGTGACAATTTCGGGACTGCTGCATGAAGCGACGGTGGATTCGCTGCGGGAGGCTGATGTGCAGGGGACGCTTCGGCGAATGCCCGTAATCGACGACTTCTCGCGTGGCCTTGAAGACTGGTATGTGTTGAATCGCGGCAATCGTTCGCATCAGCAGATCTGGACACGGAAGCTGACGGATCCGTTATGGCGCGGGGCAGACGGGCAACGCCTGCAGCTGGAGCTGCGGCTTCCGGAAACCAATACGTTGACGTTCGTTGTTCAGGAGAACGAATGGAGAAGCTATCGAGGGCCGCGAAAAACGTTTGTGTGTGAGCGCGAAATCAGGGGCTCCTCCGAGCCGCAGTCTGTGTCGCTGGGGTGTGAGGACTTCCTGTTCAGCGGAAATGCGGCGGAATCGCTGCAGAGCTGGTCGGCTGCAGACCAGTTTGGCATCTGTGCTCACTTTGGAGAACGAGGTCGGTCATCGGTTCCGGTCAGAATGTGGCGCGGCGGGGAACTGGAACTGCTGGCACTGCGGTGGTGAACCGTGGGCTTCGACCTTTACTCTTCGGCCTCGGACGGGTATGCTGTGTGCGGCCGTCGCATGTTCCAGGGTGCGGGCTGTTTTGGGGCGATTCCCGAACAATTTCAGCGTTGAATCCGGCAGGGATGCCTTTTCCGTATGTCAATGGTACGCGTGATCGCCCGGCTGGATATCAAGGGCGCGAATCTGGTGAAGGGCATTCGTCTCGAGGGCCTGCGCGTCCTGGGAGACCCCGACACGTTTGCTCGCTATTACTATGAATCCGGCGCAGACGAGCTCATTTACCAGGACGCGGTAGCCAGCCTCTACGGGCGCAACAGTCTGTGCGAGATGATATCGCGGACATCGCGGGAGATTTTCATCCCGCTGACGGTTGGTGGTGGGCTGCGAAGCATCGAGGACATTCGTCAGGCGCTGGCCGCCGGTGCTGACAAGGTCTCGCTGAACACAGCGGTGATTGCCGCCCCGCAGCTCATCCGGGAAGCCTCGCGACGATTTGGTTCATCAACGATTGTGGTGGCGATTGAAGCCGGTCGGCAGGCGGACGGATCGTGGCTGGCATTTACGGACAACGGTCGTGAGCACACAGGGGTGGATGCGGTGCAGTGGGCGATTCGTGCGGAGGAGTTGGGTGCGGGCGAGATTCTGGCAACGTCGATTGACCGTGAGGGAACGGGTGAGGGCTTTGACACGGATCTCTGTGCGCGGATCGCGGCGGCCGTGAAAATCCCCGTGATTGCTCATGGCGGGGCTGGAAAGGCCGAGCACGTTGCTGACACCGCCCGGCGGACGGGAGTCAGCGCGGTGGCGGTGAGCAGTCTGCTGCACTATGAGGCGATTCGGACGCTGCGTCCGCGGGAATCCGTGGGAAGCGAAGGCAATCGGGAATTTCTGCAAAGTGGCCGTGGTGTGTCGCACGTGCAGCCGTGCACGGTGCAGGAGCTGAAGCGAAGACTCCTGGATGGCGGAGTGCAATGCCGACTGGAGGATGCGGTATGAGCGGGCTGCGAGTGCAGATCGTGGACTACGGTCTGGGAAATCTGTTCAGCATTCGTCAGGCGTGTCTGCAGTCAGGAATCACGGCCGAGATTTCGCAGACCGCCGCAGGTCTGGGGGAAGTGGACGGGATTATCCTGCCTGGAGTGGGCGCTTTTGGCCATGCGATGGAGACGTTGCGGTCGCAGGGGCTGATTGAACCACTGATTGAGGCAGTGCGGTCTGGAAAACCGCTGCTGGGAATCTGTCTGGGAATGCAGTTGCTGATGGATGCCAGCGAAGAGTTCGGGCTGCATCAGGGGTTGGGTTTGATTCCGGGAGTTGTGCGAAGATTGCCGGAGCGACGTGCGGACGGTGCACTGCTGCGTGTACCGGCAGTGGGCTGGAATCGCATTTTTCTGAATCCGGATCGGGCGGATACGCATATGGACTGTGGATTCCGTGACGGGCAGTGGGTGTATTTCGTGCATTCATTTGCAGCGGTGCCGGAGCGATCTGCGGAGATCCTGACATTGACAGACTACGAGAGTATTCGGTATTGCTCTGCTGTGCGTCGCGGTCATGTGACAGGAGTGCAGTTTCATCCGGAGCGAAGTGCAGCCGGAGGGCTGGCGTTCTTCCGTCACTGGGCCACCAGCCTGCAGAAGCAGATTTAAGCAACAGATTTTCGGAAACACGGGAACAGGTTCATGGACGAACAGCTGCCGGCCTATTACGGGCTGCCGCCCAAAGTACAGTTTTGCCGTCGCTGCGTGATGTCGAATCAGCGACCGGCTTCGGCGGTCGAATTTCGTCATACCATCGATTCCCGCAAGAAAACGCTGGCGATCGACGGCGACGGGGTCTGTGACGCGTGCCACGTGGCGGACCACAAGCAGACAATTGACTGGAAGGCCCGTGAGGAGTCGCTGCTGCAGCTGCTGGATCAGTATCGCAGCAAGGATGGCTCCTACGACTGCATCGTGCCAGGCAGCGGTGGCAAGGACAGCGCCTATCAGGCTCACGTGCTGAAATACAAATATGGCATGAATCCGCTGACGATCACGTGGCCACCAATTCTCTACACGGAATACGGCTACAAGAACTGGAAAAACTGGATCGATGTTGGTGGTTTTGACAATCTTGCGTTCACTCGCAACGGCCGGGTGATGAAGCTGCTGACGCGGCTGAGCATTGAGAATTTGTTTCATCCGTTCCAGACATTTATTCTGGGTCAGAAAAACGTCGGCCCCCGACTGGCTGCAAAGCTGGGTATTCCGCTGGTGTTCTACGGGGAAAACGAGGCGGAGTACGGCAATCCGATTGCCGACACGTCGTCCAGCCTTCGCGACAAGTCGTTTCATACCTACTCGCAGCTGGAAGATTTGTATCTGGCAGGCATTTCCATTCGCGAGCTGGTGGACCGTTATGGTGTTCGTCTGCACGATCTGATGTGTTTTCTGCCGCCGCGTGAAGAAGAGCTGCGTCGAGTGGACGTGCAGGTGCACTATCTGGGGTATTATCTGAAATGGACACCTCAGGAAGTGTATTACTACGCGGTCGAAAACTGTGGCTTCCGCGCACGCCCATTCAGAACTCAGGGTACCTACAGCAAATACAACAGCATTGACGACAAGATTGACGATCTGCACTACTACACAACATGGATCAAGTTTGGCATTGGCCGAGCAACCTATGATGCATCTCAGGAAATTCGCAACGGGCACATCACCCGCGAAGAAGCTGTGGCACTGGTGAACCGATTCGACGGTGAATTTCCGGATCGGTATTTCAATGAAGTGATGGACTACATCGAGATGTCGCCGGAGCATTTCCACACGATTACGGACCGTTTTCGTTCTCCGCACCTGTGGCAGCAGGACTCCGCGGGGAAATGGCAGCTGCGTCATCGAGTGGGAGGCAACGGGGTGGACGATCAGTCTGCGGCGGACAGTGGCGCGAACCGTCCATCGCGGGCGGCCTGACGGCCTGACTGGGAGGCAGTCCAATGGAACCCGAAGAGACGCTCAAATTCAGTCGGCCGGAGCCCTCGGCGCCCGCGGAACCCCCTCCTGCCCTCCCCACCCACCCCC
>JBJTOP010000062.1:0-1778 GCA_046074645.1 Planctomycetaceae bacterium
CCAGACACAAAAGGCCTTTGCACCATGATGCGAAATACAGACCATCGGCTGCTGTTCTGATTTGCCGAGACTTGTCGCGGTGTTCAGTTCGTAGCGGGAGCTGACCCCATCATGAACTTCCCGGGCTGGATGCGGACCATCTGCATTCCGGCGGCCACGACTGTGCCGGCGACTTCAGTGTTGCCGGAGGCTGGTCGTGTGGGCGTAATGCGGCGGTTGATGATACCACGTTCCAGTTCCTGCACCTGAACACGGCTGTCGGCCGGCTGTGTTTCCAGGGCCGCCTTTGTCTCCAGCAGGGCCTACTCGCTGGCGCTCAGCTTTGCCGCCAGATCGGCCTTCTCTTTTTCGAGGCGAGTGATGCGTTCGGCGTTTCCCTGCTGCACGCGGGATTTTTCTTCGGCGGTGAGTTCCTGATCGAGCAGTTTCTGGAGGTCGCCGGCTGCACCGGTGTAGCACAGTCGGGCGTTCATCCAGTCGCCTTTTTTCCAGCCGGCATGTCCATGCTCGGCCCGATTGCTGATGGCAGCGACGGTTGTGTTCTGCCGAAGGCGTTCGGGGATCTGGTCGGACAGTCGCAGCCAGTCGCTGCGGCTGGTGTCGGTCTGCAGGGCTTCGACGTTCTGCCGCTGGGCGTCATTGACGGCGGCCAGGAGCTTTAGCAGCTGCACTTCGGCCAACTGGAACTTGCCCTGATTCCGCAATTTGACGATGGCCGCGTACTGTTGCTGACAGGCTGTTTTTTGAGCGGCGACGACTCTGGAGCAATCGTACCACGGGGTACGTTCGAGAGCCTCGCCGACTGGACTCAGGAGTTCCCGTAGCCGATTTTCGTCACGGGCCAGGTGCAGGGCGAGGAGGCTCGCATCGACGGCCTGCTGCATCAGGCTGACGCTCATGGTCTCACCGGAACCTGACCAAATGCCGGAAAAGAACATGGCACTCTTGTAGTGCCACTCTGCCCATTCACGAGCGTTATCGACCGACGGGACACCCGCTGGCAGTTTCTGCAGTCGCGGGCGAAGCGCTTCGAATTGCAGCCGCAGGGCTTTGCATTGCGCCCGCAGGGGAATGCTCTGAATATACTCCACTGTAAAAAAACCGAGGTTGAAGAACAGAGAGAAGAGAAGTATGCCACTTACCGTCTTAACGACTGCAGTGTTCCAGAATCGAAATTGTGCTTTGAGACGCTGACCGGCCGAATTCAGCTCGTGGGCATTTTTGTTGGTGGTGCTGGGGTTCGGATCATTCATAAGTTTGTGTCCGGGAAACGTGGGGTCGGAACAGCACGTTTGATGGTTATGGATTCGGGAGCGCGACGCTCCTGCTGAGCCGCACGCCCCCGGCCCGAGCCAATCGCCCAAAAAACGCGATAAAAATGGTGCCTCCTGAGCCGCGACCGCCAGGGAGTGGTGTTAATACTGCGCGCCACGAGCCACGACAGTCAGGGAGTGGTGTTATCACTAAAATCACTTTAGGCACTATCATTTAATATACAGGATCTGCACCCAGCATGTTTGATGGATCTGGTATGCGATGACTGTGGGGCGTCCGACTCCCGGACGGTCGCGGCTCGAGTGGTGTCTGCGAGGTGTCATTTACATTGGGGAGACATTGGCGACTTCAGGCGCCTTGTTCGTTGTTTCCGCAGTCATCTCACCGCCGCGCTGTTCATGCAGTTTCTTCAGGCGTTCGAGGCGTTCGTAGGACTGGGTGAGTCGGCTGGGGCGGGCTTCGGAGGGTGGGACGGTGTCGCGGCGGGCTGTGTTGCGGGCTTC